>DASPOR010000127.1 GCA_035625915.1 Alphaproteobacteria bacterium
CCGTGGGTGCCTCCACGTGCGCATCGGGCAGCCACGTGTGCACCGGCCACATGGGCACCTTCACCGCAAAGGAGGCGAAGAAGGCGAGCCAGAGCCAGAGCTGCATCTCCCGTGGGAAATGGAAGGCGAGTGCCGTCTCGATGTCGGTTGTGCCCGTTTGAAAATAGATCGCGAGGATCGCGAGCAGCATCAGCACCGATCCAAGGAACGTATAGAGGAAAAACTTGAAGGCCGCATAGACCCGTCGCGGTCCGCCCCACACGCCGATGATGATGAACATCGGGATCAGCACGCCCTCGAAGAACATGTAGAAGACGATGAAATCGAGGGCGCAAAACAGGCCGACCATCAGGGTCTCGAGAATCAGGAACGCGATCATGTACTCCTTCACGCGAACATGGATCGCCTCCCAGCTCGAGACGATGCAAAGCGGCGTGAGGAAAGTCGAGAGCAGTACGAAGAAAAGCGAGATCCCATCGATGCCCATGTGGTAGCCGATCTTGAAGACCGGAATCCATTCGGCCCGCTCCACGAACTGGAATGCGGACGACGAGGAATCGAAGTCGAACCAAAGATAAAGCGAGAGTGCGAGCGTGAGGAGCGAGGTCCAAAGGGCGGTCCAGCGCGCATTTCGCGCCACGACCTCGGGAGAGCCCTGGATGAAGAACACCAGCACCGCGCCAAAAAGCGGCAGGAACGTGACGGCGGAGAGGATCGGAAAATGTTCCATCGCCTCAGCCCCTCATCACGAAGAAATAGAGATACCACGTCACGATCAGGACAACGCCGATCAGCATCGCAAAGGCATAGTGGTAGACATACCCACTCTGCAGCCGCCCAGCACGCCGCGCGAGCGCCAAAGTCGCCGTGGCGAGGCCGTCGGGGCCGAGCCCGTCGATGATGGCGCCATCCCCGCCCTTCCACAGCCCACGCCCGAGCGCTAACGCGGGCCGGACGAAGAGTGCGTCGTAAATCTCGTCGAAATACCATTTATGGAACGAGAGAAGATAAAGCGCCCTGAACCGTTGGGCATAGACCTGCGGCAGTTCGGGCCGCTTGATATAAAAGAGATAAGCAAGGGCTATTCCGGCGAGGCCGAGAATCGTTGGCAGGATCTTCACGAGGAGTGGGGCGTGATGGCCGGCTTCGAGGGCATCGTGTCCGGCAAGTACGACGATCGAGTCACGCCAGAATTCCGCCCTGCCCTCCCCGACGAAGGTATCGCTCCCAATGAAACCTGCCACGATGGCGCCGAGCGCAAGCACGTAAAGCGGGACGATCATGATCGAGGGCGATTCGTGCACGTGTTCCTGCGTGTGGTGGTCGGCACGACTCTCGCCATGAAACGTCATGAAAATGAGCCGCCAGGAATAAAACGCCGTCATGAACGCCGCCGCGACGCCAAGCAGATAGGCGTAGTTACCGACCCCGGTATGCGCACCCCATGCCGCTTCGATGACGACGTCCTTGGAGAAATAACCCGCAAATGGCGGTATTCCCGCAAGCGCCAGCGAGCCGATCCACATCAAGCCGTAGCTGATCGGTATCTTCCTCCAGAGCCCACCCATTTTTCGCATGTCCTGTTCGCCGGACATCGCGTGGATGACGCAGCCAGCACCGAGGAAAAGCAGCGCCTTGAAGAATGCATGGGTCATCAGATGGAAGATCGCAGCCTGATACGCCGAAACGCCGGCCGCGAAGAACATGTAACCGAGCTGGCTGCAGGTCGAATAAGCGATCACGCGTTTGATGTCGAATTGCGTCAGGCCGACGCTTGCCGCGAAGAAGCACGTCGTGGCACCCACGAAGGTCACGAGCGCGAGTGCCGTCGGCGCATGCTCGAACATCGGCGAAAGCCGGCACACCATGAACACGCCCGCCGTCACCATTGTCGCCGCATGGATCAGGGCGGAAACCGGCGTCGGTCCTTCCATCGCGTCGGGAAGCCAGGTGTGGAGGCCGATTTGCGCAGACTTTCCCATGGCGCCGATGAATAGAAGCACGCAAAGGGTTTCGATGGCGGGGAGATGCATGCCGAGGAAATCGATGATGGCGTTTTCCTTGCCCGGCACTGCCGTGAAGATCGTATCCAGATTGACCGTGTCGAATAGAAGGTAGGCACCGAAGATGCCAAGGGCGAAGCCGAAATCGCCCACGCGATTGACGACGAAGGCCTTGATCGCCGCCGCAACCGCCGCCGGCCGGTCGTACCAGAACCCGATCAGCAGATACGAGCACAGACCGACACCTTCCCAGCCGAAGAAGAGCTGAACCAGATTCGACGCCGTGACGAGCATGAGCATCGAAAAGGTGAACAGGGAAAGATAGGCGAAGAAGCGCGGCACACCCGGATCGCCGTGCAGGTAGCCGATCGAATACCAATGCACCACGCACGACACGAGCGTGACGATGAACACCATTACCGCCGAGAGCGTGTCGAACTTGAGCGCCCAGGAGAATTCGAGCGATCCCGAATTGACCCATGAGAGAAGGTGGATCGTCCGATCCTGCCCGTCGATCGCGACCTGCCAGAAAATCACGATGCCGAGCACGGCCGCGAGGAGCATTGCCCCGCATGTCACCGCATGCGCACCCTTGTCCCGCAGGAATGGGCCGAACAGTCCCGCAATGATTGAGCCCGCCAACGGCAGGAAGATCGCAGCCACATAAATCATGCGTTTTGGACCCCTGCCCTAGCGTGGTCGACAAATCGAGTGCAAAACGATTCGATTCGACGCGATCACGTCGCTAACCCTTCATCACATTGATATCTTCGACTGCAATCGAGCCGCGATTGCGGAAGTAGATCACGAGAATCGCAAGCCCGATCGCCGCCTCCGCGGCTGCAACGGAGAGTACGAAAAGGGCGAAAACCTGTCCGACCAGATCGTTCAAGTTCGCCGAAAATGCGACGAGATTGATGTTCACGGCAAGCAGCATCAATTCGATCGACATCAGAATGACGATCACGTTCTTGCGGTTGAGGAAGATGCCGAAGACCCCGAGCGTGAAAAGGATCGCGGCAACCGTCAGGTAATGGGCGAGCCCAATGACCATCACCGGATACCCTCGCCGACGCGCACTTTCCTGATTTCGACCGTCTGTTTCGGGTCGCGCGCAAGCTGAGCCGAGATCCGTTGGCGCCGCACGCCGACGCGCCGCCGGTGCGTCAATACGATGGCGCCGATCATCGCCACCAGCAGCACGAGGCCAGCCGCTTGGAAGAGATAGACGTACTTCGTATAGAGCACGAGCCCGAGTGCCTGTGTATTCGGCACCTGGCTGAAGAGCGGGGTGGGGTCGGTGGCCGCGTGGGAGGCGGCGGGCTCGATGAACCAAGTGCCGCCGATGAACGCAAGCTCAACGAACAGAATGATGCCGATGACCGCGCCGATCGGCAGGTATTTTGCAAAACCCTGCCGCAGCTCGACGAAATTAATATCGAGCATCATTACCACGAAGAGGAAAAGCACGGCGACCGCACCCACATAGACGACGACGAGAATCATCGCCAGGAACTCGGCCCCCATGAGCACGAAAAGTCCGGCGCCATTGAAGAAGGCGAGAATCAGGAACAGAACGGAGTGAACCGGGTTGCGCGAGGCGATCACCATGATCCCGGATGCAACCGCGATTGCGGAGAATAGATAGAATGCAAGTGCCTGGATGATCATGTCGCTTACCGATAGGGTGCGTCGGCGGCGAGATTAGCGGCGATTTCCACCTCCCATCGGTCACCGTTCTCAAGCAACTTGTCCTTGTCGTAAAGCAGTTCCTCTCGTGTCTCGGTCGCAAACTCGAAGTTCGGTCCCTCGACGATAGCGTCGACCGGGCAGGCCTCCTGGCAAAATCCGCAATAGATGCACTTGGTCATGTCGATGTCGTAGCGCGTCGTGCGCCGGCTGCCGTCGGCGCGAGGCTCCGCCTCGATCGTGATCGCCTGTGCCGGGCAGATGGCCTCGCAAAGCTTGCACGCGATGCAGCGCTCCTCTCCGTTCGGATATCGGCGCAAAGCATGTTCGCCGCGAAATCGGGGACTGAGCGGCCCTTTTTCATAAGGGTAATTGAGGGTGACCTTCTGCTTGAACATGTATTTGAAAGTCAGCACCAGCCCCTCGACCAGTTCGGTGAGAAGGAACGAGCGCGCCGTGCGATCGAGAACCGCCATCTCAATCCTCCCAATTCCCGTGGCCGACACAAGGACGCTCGAGCAAGCAGGCCGTCATGCAGCCCCCCTTAGCCAGCTTGAGGCGTCAAACGCCACAACCGCACCTGCGGTCAACACGAGCCAAAGAAGCGAAGCGGGAAGAAACACCTTCCATCCTAGCCGCATCAGTTGATCGTAGCGGTAACGCGGGAACGTCGCCCGCACCCACAAAAACGCAAAGAGGCATGCACAAATCTTGAGGATCAGCCAGATCGGCCCGGGAATGAACGTCAGGCCGAAGGGAGCGAGCCAGCCGCCCAGAAACAGCAACGACGTGACGGCACTCATCAGAATCATGTTTGCATATTCGCCGAGGAAAAACAGCGCGAAGGCCATCGCCGAATACTCGACGTTGTAGCCCGAGACAAGTTCCGCTTCGGCTTCGGGAAGGTCGAAGGGTGCGCGGTTCGTCTCCGCGAGGCCCGAAACGAAGAAAACCACGAACATCGGGAAAAGCGGGATGAAGAACCATACCTTCTGCTGCGCCAGCACAATGTCCGAAAGATTCAACGATCCCGCGAGGAGGAGCGCGCTGATCATCACGAAACCGATCGAAACCTCGTAGGAGACCATTTGGGCCGCCGAGCGCAGGGCGCCCAGGAAGGCGTACTTCGAATTGCTCGCCCAGCCGGCCATGATGATTCCGTAGACACCGAGCGAGGAAATCGCGAAGAGGTAGAGGATACCGACATTGATGTTGGCGACCACGATGCCCTTGCCGAAGGGAATGACGGCCCACGCGACGAGGGAGAGAATGAATGTCAGCATCGGGGCCGCCACGAACACCACGCGGTTCGCCCCGCTCGGCACCACGGTTTCCTTCATCAAAAGCTTGAGGCCGTCGGCAAAGGGTTGCAAAAGCCCGAAGGGTCCCACCACGTTTGGGCCCTTTCTGATTTGCATCGCGGCGATCACCTTGCGCTCCGCATAGGTGAGATACGCGACCGCCACCAGCAGGGGTATGATGATCGCCACGATCTCGAGCACGATGAGAATCGTCGGCCACGCATATCCGGTCCAGAACTCAGCCATGGGTACCAGTCTTCTCGGTGGTGCGGCCCAGAATCTCCGCTATGCACTTGGCCATCGTCTCCGAGGCACGGCTGATCGGATCGGTCATGTAATAATTCGCGATCGGGCTTTCGAAGGGAGCGGCCGAGAGCGAGCCCGCCGCACCGAACGGCCCCCACGCCACAGGTGTCACCGCATCGCGCGCGCCGAACACGGGATTGACCGCAACAAGGCGCGCACGCACCTGGTCGAGATTGTCGTAGGGAAGTTTACGGCCAAGGTATGGCGAGAGGGCGCGCACGATGGCCCAATCCTCGCGTGCATCTCCCAATGGGAACGCCGCCAAATTGGTGCGTTGGACGCGACCCTCGGTGTTGACGTAGGTCGCACTTTTCTCGGTATAGGCAGCACCCGGCAGGATGACATCCGCGCGATGGGCCCCGGCGTCGCCGTGATGGCCCTGGTAGATCACAAAGGCCCGGCCGAGCCCGCCCGAGGCGATCTCGTCCGCACCCAACAAATAGACGATTTCGATCTCGCCCCTCTCCGCCCCCTCGAGGATGCCGGAGACGTCGCGTCCGCCCGTCCCCGGTGTGAATCCCAGATCGAGCCCACCGACACGTGCCGCCGCCGCATGCAGGACGTTAAACCCGTTCCAACCGTCCTTGACGAGGCCGCAGGACTCGGCAAGTCGGCGAGCGGTTGCCAGCACCGCCGCACCATCTGCGCGCGCGAGAGCACCCTGGCCGAGAATGAGCATCGGGTTCTTGGCCGACGCCAGCGTTTGCGCAAAGGGATTTTTTCCGTCGGCGATCTCGGCCAGCGCTTCCGGTGTCGAGCCGAGTTGCTGGACGGGATAGGTGAGGTCGAATGTCGGGCCGATCGATGCGACCTTGAGCGCACCCGTCAGATAGCGCTTCCGGATGCGAGCGTTGAGGACGGGCGCTTCCCAACGCGGGTTCGTCCCAATCAATAAGAGCGCGTCCGCCCGATCGATTCCGGCGATCGTGGAATTAAAAAGATATCCAGCACGGCACGAGGGATCGAGCTTAGCACCATCCTGGCGACAATCGAGGTTCGCGGAACCGAGAGCCGACATCAGGTCCTTCAGCGCCATCATCGCTTCAGCGTCGGCCATGTCTCCCGCGATCGCGGCGATGCGATTGCCCGGAACGCCCTTCATGCGGGTCGCCACCGCCTCGAACGCCTCTGTCCAGCTTGCTTCCTGGAGCTTGCCGTTGCGACGGACATAAGGACGATCGAGGCGCTGACGGCGCAAACCATCGACGGCGAAGCGGCTCTTGTCGCCCAGCCACTCCTCATTGACGTCGTCATTGAGGCGCGGCAGCACGCGCATCACCTCGGAGCCGCGCGCATCGACGCGAATAGAGCTGCCGACCGCATCGAATACGTCGATCGATTCGGTCTTCTTGAGTTCCCAGGAACGGGCCGTAAACGCGTACGGTTTGGAGGTAAGCGCGCCCACCGGACAAAGGTCGATGATGTTGCCCGAAAGCTCCGAATGGATTGCACGGTCGAGATAGCTCGTGATCTCCATGTGCTCGCCGCGATTGATGGCGCCGAGTTCCGGCACGCCCGCGACTTCGGTCGCAAAGCGGATGCAGCGCGTGCAGTGGATGCAGCGCGTCATCACCGTGGCGACGAGCGGGCCCATGTATTTGTCCTTGACCGCGCGCTTGTTCTCGGAAAAGCGGCTGCCGTCGCGGCCATAGGCCATCGCCTGGTCTTGAAGATCGCACTCCCCACCCTGGTCGCAAATCGGGCAATCGAGCGGGTGATTGATGAGCAGGAACTCCATCACGCCCTGACGCGCTTTCCTGACCATCGGGGTGTCGGTCTTGATCACCATCTTGTCGGCGCACGGCATCGCGCAGGACGCGATCGGCTTTGGAGATTTCTCCATCTCGACGAGGCACATGCGGCAATTGCCGGCGATCGAAAGTCGCTGGTGAAAGCAGAAGTGCGGAATCTCGATGCCGAGTTCCTCGCACGCCTGATACACAGTCGTGCCCGGTAGAACGTCGATTTCCCTGCCGTCGATGGTGAGCTTCGGCATTACATCGCACCCCGATCGTAGCGCCCGAAATTTTCCGCCTTGCGATTTCCGTAAGTTCTCATGCGCCCTACTCCGCCGCCCGCGCCGGCATGGCCCGCTTATCGCGATAGGCGGCAATCCGTCGCTCGAGCTCGGGGCGGAAATGGCGAATCAAACCCTGGATCGGCCATGCGGCGGCGTCGCCGAGCGCGCAAATGGTATGGCCTTCGACCTCCGTGGTCACGTCGAGCAACTTGTCGATTTCCGACACTTCCGCATCACCACGCACGAGCCGTGTCATCACGCGCCACATCCATCCCGTACCCTCACGGCACGGCGTGCATTGGCCGCAACTCTCATGCATGTAGAAGTGCGCGAGGCGGGCAATCGCCGCGACGATATCGGTCGACTTGTCCATGACGATCACGGCCGCGGTGCCGAGACCGGACTTCACGTCGCGCAAGCTGTCGAAGTCCATTAAAACACTGTCGCAAATCGATCTTGGCAGGCATGGGACCGAGGAGCCGCCGGGGATCACCGCAAGCAGGTTGTCCCATCCGCCGCGCACACCGCCTGCGTGACGTTCGATGAGTTCCTTGAGCGGAATGCCCATCTCTTCTTCCACGTTGCAAGGCTGCTGAACGTGACCAGAAATACAGAATACCTTCGTTCCCGTGTTTTTTGGCCGGCCGATGCCCGCGAACCACGTGGCACCGCGTTTGCAAATCTCCGGCGAGACCGCGACCGTCTCGACATTCGTCACCGTCGTCGGGCAACCGAAAACACCCACGGCCGCGGGGAACGGCGGCTTGAGGCGCGGTTGGCCCTTTTTGCCCTCGAGGCTTTCGAGCAATGCCGTCTCCTCGCCGCAGATATAGGCGCCAGCGCCTCGATGGAGATGGATGTCGAAATCCCAGCCCGACCCCGAGGCATTCTTGCCGATAAGACCCGCGTTGTAAGCCTCGTCGATCGCGGTCTGGAGATGGACCGCCTCGTTGTAGAACTCGCCCCGGATATAAATGTAAGCGGTGTTCGCTCCCATCGCGAATCCGGCAATGAGGCAACCTTCGAGCAAGCGATGCGGCTCGTGGCGCAAGATGTCGCGATCCTTGCACGTGCCGGGTTCGGACTCGTCGGCATTCACGACGAGGTATTGCGGCCTTCCGTCCGATTGTTTCGGCATGAACGACCATTTGAGGCCGGCAGGAAATCCAGCCCCTCCGCGACCGCGGAGGTCGGATTTCTTCACCTCGTCCACGATCCAGTCGCGCCCCTTCGCCAAAACCTCCTTGGTTCCACTCCAGATGCCGCGCTTACGCGCACCTTCAAGGCGCCAGTCATGCTGGCCGTAAAGATTGGTGAAGATACGGTCCTTATCCTGAAGCATCACGCCGTCTCCCCTTCGCGCGTCTCGATAAGGGTCGTAAGCCCGCCTTCGGGTGCGGAAGATAGCCGCTTGATCTGGGGACCGGGGGGTACTTTCTCGCCGCGACCAAGTCGTTCGATGATGTCTTCCATCTTTTCCGCCGTGAGATCCTCGTAGAAGTCGTCATTGATCTGAACGACGGGGGCGTTGACGCATGCGCCGAGACATTCGACTTCGACCAGGGTGAACTTGCCGTCGGCGGACGTCTCCCGAAGGCCGACGCCGAGCTTTTTCTGGCACGCGGCGCGCAAATCGTCGGAGCCGCGCAGCCAGCATGGGGTCGTGCGGCAGAGCTGGATGAGATAATTGCCGACCGGTTTCAGGTTGAACATCGTATAGAAGGTCGCGACCTCAAAGGCGCGCATGAACGGCATGTCGAGAACCTCGGCGACATGCTCGATCGCAGGGCGCGGCAGCCAGCCGCCCGATTGACGTTGTGCAAGATCGAGCAAGGCCAGGACCGCACTCGCCTGTCGCCCCTTCGGGTAGCGGGCGATGAATTTGTCCGCCTTCGCACGATTTTCGGGCGTGAAGGCAAACCCGTTCGAGGCACCGGCGCCTGCGCTTGTCACCGATCGATCTCCCCGAAAACGATGTCCATGGATCCCAGGATGGCGACCGCGTCGGCCAGCATGTGGCCCTTGCTGCAAAAATCCATTGCCGAAAGATGGGCGAAGCCCGGTGCGCGGATGTGGCAGCGATAGGGCTTGTTGGTGCCGTCGGAGACGAGATAAACCGCGAACTCTCCCTTGGGCGCCTCGACCGCCGTATAAGTTTCGCCGGCGGGGACATGATACCCCTCGGTATAGAGCTTGAAATGATGGATGAGCGCTTCCATCGAGCGCTTCATCTCGCCGCGATGTGGGGGAGTGACCTTGTGGTTTTGAATGACCACCGGCCCGTCCGGCATCTTTTCGCAACACTGCTTCACGATTTTCAGGCTCTGGCGCAATTCCTCGACGCGCACGAGATAACGGTCGTAACAATCGCCATGCTTGCCGACGGGAACGTCGAAATCCATTTCCGCATAGGCGTCATAGGGTTGGGCTCTGCGCAGATCCCATGGCACGCCCGAGGCGCGAAGCATCGGCCCCGTGAAGCCCCAATCCATCGCGTCCTTGGCACTCACCACGCCGATATCGACGAGGCGCTGCTTGAAAATACGGTTCTCGTTGAGCAGCACTTCCATGTCGTCGACGAACGCCGGGAACTTCTCCGCCCACTTCATGATGTCGTCGAGCACGCCCGCCGGAAGATCGAGATGAACGCCGCCGGGACGGAAATACGCCGAGTGAAGCCGCGCGCCCGAGACCCTCTCGTAA
>DASPOR010000128.1 GCA_035625915.1 Alphaproteobacteria bacterium
GCGTCCGTCCTCGGCGGCCGGCTCGTTGACGAGGAGTTGCGCCAGACCCGTTTGCAGGATTGCCACGAAAGCCTGGTCGACCGACATGTCAGGACGAACGAACGGCGGGTTTAGCTTACGCACCCGCGGCGGGGCGTCGAAGGCCAGTTCAAAGCCGCGGTCGGCCTTGCTGCGGATCGTCGGCCTGACACTCCCCAGTTCGCTCAGGCGCGAGGCCAGGTCATAGAGCGCCGTCGGACTGCCGTGCTTGAGTTCGAGTTCGATCTCGCCGATGGGTGCGGTTTTATCACCCGCCTTGATGACCCCCTGATCAAAGGCGACCTCTACGGTCCCGGTCGGAAGTTTGAGAGCCCGCATGTGTCGGCGCACTTCAGTGCCAAAGACCGGCTGCAGCGGCTCGCGATTGAGAGCTTCCTGCAGACCAATCGTGACCAGGGGCATCAACAGATGAACGTCCGGCGTCATGGTTGCAACGGGACTTTCCCATTCACCGCGGCGCAGTGGTTCGGCGTCATTGCCTTCGGTGATCTTCAGTGTTTGTATGAATTGCTTGCCGATTTGTCGAACACGCAAGGTCGCGCCAGCACGATAGAGCGCGCAGGTGGGCGTATCGTAGTAAATCGATTTGAGAAGTCGGATGCTACCCTTGTTGCGCGCGTGCGCCACAATCGGCGCTGCTTGACTGAGCGCCGCGAATTGCGCTGGCTCGGCGAGCAGCTTTAGCTCGACCTCGCTGTTCGCCGAATAGGAAGCGGGCGTGGGACCGGGTGCGGACCGGTCGGGACTGGCAATGGCGGACGTCGCGGCTTGCGGGGGCAGGTCGTCGCGATCGTCGATCGGAAGCATGATCTCAGCCAGGGTTTTGTACGCACGAAGTCTCAAAAGCCATCAGCCGTAGTTAGCGACAATGTCAGGGACGCCGCCAATCGCGGCGTAATGCGAGGGCTTCAAACGTCGTTGCCTCGCAACGCGCGCCACCTTGAGGACGGGCAAGGGGGTCGAGGACCCCGGGGGGTCGGATAGATCGGCGTCGCAAGGGTCACCATCCCGGTTGTCGGCATGCTCAGCAATCGGCGCACGTTTCGCTCGGCGACATACCAAAGGCTATAATACTTCGACTAACATGAGGAGCTCAACGGGTGTCGCTGGTGTCCGATAAGGATCCCGCCTAACGGGAATGAATCACCGGCACAAAACCAGCGCGAGGGATGGGCGCTTTTCTGGCCTGACACGTTGTCGCGTTGATCGAGACGAGCACCATCATCCACGCGCTCGATCATCTTCATTCCGGCGCGTATAGCGCAAATTCGGTTCCGTCTACAGCTCTGGGTTTAACGGCCCCAAGAGGTGGCCCGCGCCAGGCGAAGCGATCTCAAACCTGACACGTCCAACAATGCGGCTCGCCTGATCAAGCATCCCGTCGAGAGGATTTGAGTTGGACCTGCGACCCGATGGCGCGACGGGGACTTCAGGCCAGGATTTGGCGCGACGGCTCGCCAGGACCGCCGTTGACGAGGGCGAACCATTCGCGGACCTGTCCCGGGCTTGCCCGGATGCAAGCTCGGCTTGGCGAGGTCTGGGACCGGTCCTGCGAACGGTATCGGGAGCTACCAATCTGCGAGCGGGCCCGCTCTCGGAGGTACGGGCGTTGTCGCGAGCGAGCGCCTTGGGTGAGCCCGCAAGGGTGTTTTCGCCAACCGTTTTGACCACCAGGCCACCCTCAAGTTGGTTCGCGCATTTCCGGGCGCCGGGTCTTAAAGGGCACCACGACGCACCGCAAACCCTTGCCGGGGGACCCGCTTGTCACCGCACGGCGCCAGGCCGCAAACCAAGGCGCGATCCTCTTTGCGCTATATACTTTAGATTGTATATCGCGTTGCTACGACGTTAACGGGCCGTCACAAAACTGTCGCATAACGGTTATGGAGGCACGATTTGATGGCGCGAGTGTACCGCTCCGGAGCGCTTTATGACTGATCTTGCAACCTCTCCGCTCGCTTCATCGCTCGACGAATTGCATCCCGTCGCGGTAAAGCCGAAACTCGACACCAAGCACGATCCGTTCACGATCATCATCTTTCTTGTGCTCTTAATCGCCGGCGTGCTGTATGGCGCCTACAGCCTGTATTCCGATATCAGTACCACCGAGGTCGCGCCCACGACCTATCTGCCGTTCATATTGCTCGGTGTCGCGCTTTTCATCGCTCTGGCCTTCGAGTTTGTAAACGGCTTCCATGACACAGCTAACGCGGTGGCGACAGTCATTTA
>DASPOR010000129.1 GCA_035625915.1 Alphaproteobacteria bacterium
GGGGCTGATGTTGGCCCTGACAGCTCTCGGTTCTGGAGGCGATTCTCCTAGCTTGGGATTGACCTCTTGCTTGGGCCTAGTCTTGCCCCTGGCCTTATCCACCAACCTCCGGATCGCCTCAGGCCTAGCCCGGATATCTCACACTACCTTTGCCCGAATCGGCATCTTTGTCGCTGGCCATTTTCGGTTTTCTGCGGACGCGCCTCGCCGTGGCGTCGAGCGACGCGCGGTGGACTTGGACATTTCATTCCGCGGGTGCCGCGGGGGTGTGGTCTCGGCGGGCCTTGGGGTGGTGCCGCGAAGGTGGCGCGCCGCGGCAGCGCGTGTCAGGCGGGCGAGCCGCGGACACGTCCCGCGGCGTTGAGACGAGCGGCTGCGTCGCCCCAGACGGAGGCGGCAGGACAGCTCGAGGCCATCGCAAGTTTGATGCGGCGGACGCTGGTGCGCACGAGGGCGCCGATCTTGAGCAGCTTGAGACGGATGGTTCCGCAACTGGCGTTGGCAAAGCGCGTGTGGGAGAGCCCGATCCGCCGCAACGCGCAGAGCAGCACGTAGGCCATCGAAGCGAACCACAGGCGCAGCTGATTCGCTCGCATCGTGTTGGTCGAGGTGCGATCGGCGTACAGATCGAGCTGGCATTCCTTGATTCGGTTCTCCATTTCGCCGCGGGCGCAGTAAACCTTCTCGTAGAGATATTTCGGCTTGCAATCGGCCCGCTTGAGCGAGGTGACGACGAAGCGCGGATTGGCCTCGCCTTTGGTGAACTCGGCCTTGGCGACGACCCGACGCTTGCGGCTCCAGCTGCGGACCGTTCGCCAGCCGAACTCCTTGAAGAGCCGCGCCGGCTTGCCGGTCCGACGGCTCTTCGCCTCGGCCCAATCGAGCTCGCTTGCGATCTTGGCAACGAGCCGCTCGTTCTTGGCGAGGCCGAACAGGAAGTGCACGCCATTGGCCTCGCACCAGGCCATCAGATCGTCCCGCGCAAAACCGCTGTCGGCGCGCACCAGAATACGGACTTTCGGCCAGCTGCGCCGGATCTGGGCGACAATCCGTGCCACCTCCTCAGTCGCGCCCTCGGCCGCATCCATGCTCGATTTGCGCAGCCGCGACGCCAGCAGATGGCGCCCGCAGAACACATAAAGCGGCAGATAGCAGTAACAGTCGTAATAGCCGTGGAAGAACCGTCCCTCCTGCTCGCCGTGGACCGGATCGTCGGTCGCGTCGAGATCGAGGATGATCTCGTTCGGCGCCGCGTCGTGCGCCTCCACGAAGAGGTCGACCAGCAGTTTCCTGATCGCGATCGGGTTATGACTGATCTTGTGGTAGCGCGTTGCCTCGAGTCGGCTCAGTTCCAGCCGATTGAGTGTCGACTTGCCGGCGACCGGTGCACACTCCTTGCGTCCCGCCTGCAACTTGCCCGCCAATATCGCCATCACCGGATCGTGGCGCAACTCCTCGTGGTCGTTGAGATCCTCATAGCCCAGCGCGATCCCGAACACTCGCTGTCCCACAAGGGTCACGACCTCATGCTCGATCAGGTTGTGGTTGCGCGCGTCGTGGAAGCATCCGGCAAACCGGTCCATTAACCCGATCGCCCGGTCCGTCGACCCAAGAAGCAGCGCTCCGGCATCCGAGGTAATCACGCCGCCGTCGAATGCCGCCACAACTCGGCGACCTTCCACGGGTGCAAATTCGAACGAATCCGCGGTACACTCTGTCGGCATCGGGGCGCTCCATGAATCAGTGCAAATTGTTGCGGCACAACAACTTTCGCTGATTCGGCGCCCCGATGCACTTAGTACTGTGAGATATCCGCGCTAGGGCCTGTTGACATTCACCGGAGCCAGATCATCGCGCCGACGAGGAATAGCATGGATGCGAATGAGAGCGCAGTTTTCTCATAACGGGTGGCGATGCGACGAAAATGCTTGATTTTGTTGAAGAACCGCTCGACCAGGTTGCGATCCCCATAGACGTGCTTGTCGTACGGAATAGCTTGCGATCGGGAGCGGGTGGAGGGGATCACCGCCTCGGCGCCCGCAGCAGCAACGCTCGCGCGAAAGCGGTCGGAATCATAACCCTTATCGGCGAGCAGCTTGTCGAACGACAGCCCGCTGATCAGATCCTCGGCCTGGAGGATGTCATGGACGTTGCCCGGGGTCAGGATGAAGCGAACGGGATTTCCGAGCGCGTCCACGCCCGCGCTGATCTTTGTGCTCAGGCCGCCGCGCGAACGCCCGAGCGCCTGGTCCTGGCTCCCCCTTTTGCGCCCGCCGAATGTTGGTGGGCCCGCACGATGGTGGAGTCGATGATCAGGTATTCAAAGTCTGGATTTTCCAGTAAGGCCTTGAAAACGCGCTCCCAAACGCCCTTCTTGGCCCATCGGCGGAAGCGCTGGAACACACTGTTCCAGTTACCGAATTGCGGCGGCAGATCACGCCATGGCGCCCCCGCGCGAGCAACCCAGAGCACCGCGTCGACGAACAGACGATTGTCTTCGCCGTGCCGCCCTTTGTCTCCCGCCTTACCCGGAACCAGCCGTTCGATCCGCCGCCAATCGAAATCCCCGAGTTCCCGCCGAATCAAGATCGCCCTCCCCAGTTGCGATCTTGAATCACATTCGCGACTCGGCGGGAATCCCCTAAATGTCAACAGGCCCAAGTACGTCATCCAGACCGAGGAACCCAATCTCGCCGCGGTCGACGCCGTGCGGCTCTACAAGGAACTCTCGGAAGTTGAACGCGCATTCGCCAGTCTCAAGGACGTCCTCGACATGCGGCCGATCTATCATCAGGCCGGCCATCGCGTCGAAGCCCACATCTTCGTCGCCGCGCTCGCATTCCTGCTTCATCGCGCGATCGAAAAGAAGCTCAAGGCCGCGCATCTCGATATCTCCGCCACCGAAGCGCTGACCGTCCTCAAGTCCGTCCGCGTCGTCGACATCGATCTCGGCGATGGCACCGCCAAGCGCTCCGTCACGCCGGGCACCCAACGGGCCGCCGCCGTCCTCCGCGCGCTCGGCATCACCGATCTCCAGCCGCCAACCCCTCCAACACCGGGCCAAACCATCGTGTAGTGACAAACCGCC
>DASPOR010000130.1 GCA_035625915.1 Alphaproteobacteria bacterium
TGGTGACCGCAACACCTCGAGCGTCGACAGGCCCCGCCCTCGAGTTCAAGCGAGTCGATATCGATACGTCGCGCGATGTGGCGGAAGCGTGCCTGACGTTCTCGGAGCCGCTGATCGAGGGACCTTCGGCGCATTACGAAGATTACGTCACAATTCCCGATCACGCGGACGTGGCATTTGAGGCGCGGGGCCCACGCCTTTGCGTGAGCGGACTTGGTTTCGGTCAGACCTATAGCGTCGAGCTAAAATCTGGCCTGCCGGGCGCTTCCGGACGGAAACTCGCCGCCGCCGAGTCGGTGCCTGTGACGCTTGCAGACAAGGCCCCCTTCGTGCGCTTTGCATCGGGCGCGCAGTTCATCCTACCGCGCACGGGAAATTCGGGCGTGCCGGTGACGACGCTCAATCTTGATGAGATCGCGATCAAGGTCTACCGAATCAGCGACCGCGCAATCTTTCAACAGCGCCAGCTTCCGGCTGCGGAGACGTCGCTTTACGAAATGCAATATTTCGAACAGGACGCGGGCACCCTTGTCTGGTCGGGTAAGCTGCGGACGACCGGCCGGCGAAACGAAGTCACAACGACCGCGTTCCCGATCCGTGACGTGGTCAAGCCCTGGAAGCCCGGCGCTTACGTGATTTTCGCCGCCACCACGTTCGATCGCGGCGACGAGCGACCATGGGAGCAGAAGGTCACCGCGCAAACGGTTTACGACACGGATCTGGGGCTCACGGTATTCCGAGGTGAGGGCGGCCTCGATGTCTTCGTGCGCTCGATCGAGACGGCGAAGCCGATTGCGGGCGTCAAACTGTCGCTCATTGCCCGTAACAACGAGGAGCTTGGCCATGCCGCGACAGACGACCACGGGCATGCGCAATTCGCTCCCGGTCTCCTGCGCGGCAAAGGTGCTGCCGAACCTCTTATGGTCGAGGCGTTCAGTCCAAATTCGGATGACGAGAAAACAAAAGATCACCTGGGGGACTTCAACAAGATCCTGCTCGCGACTACGCCCTTCGATTTATCGGATCGCGGCGTCTCGGGTCGGGCTTCTTCCGGCCGGCTCGACGTGTACTTCGCAACCGATCGTGGCATTTACCGGCCCGGTGAGACCGTGAACCTTACAACGCTCGTGCGTGACGCAGGGGCCTTCGCCGTGGAAAAAGCGCCGGTCAGCCTCGTCTTCCATCGACCGGATGGTGTTGAGCAAAGCCGCGTACTGCTCGTCGATGGTGGCGATGGGGGAAGTTACGTGCCGTTCCGTTTAAGTCCGACCGCCCAGCGCGGAGTCTGGACCGTCGATGCCGTCCTCGATGGCTCTACACCAATCGGGGCCGCCCAGTTCAGAGTCGACGATTTCGTGCCCCAACGCCTCAAGGTCACCTTGTCGAGCAAGCAGGAGGCGCTCGCCCCTGGCGATCGGCTCACGGTCGATGCCGAAGTGCGCTTTCTATACGGTCCCGCTGCATCCGACCTTGCCGGGGACGGAACGCTGCAATTCAATTTGGATCCCAACCCATTTCCGGCTCTTGCCAATTATCGCTTCGGGCGTGACGACGAGCACTTCGAGGCGAAGCCAATATCGCTCGATCTCGCCAAGACGGATGCGAACGGCAAGACGGTGGCGACAAGCGATCCGCTGGACGTGCCCAAGACGAGCCTGCCGCTCCGCGCCGACATCGATGTCGATATATACGAGCCAGGCGGGCGCACGACGGAGGCTTCCTTGTCGCTACCGATCCATACGCAACCGCTTTGGATCGGCCTTCACCCCCTCTTCGACAAAGCCGTCGAGATCGGCAAGGACGCGCGGATTGAGGTCCTGGCAGTCGACGACAAGGGCGAAAAGATTGCGCGGTCGGGCCTTAAATTCGAGCTGACCCGCCACGACGCCCATTGGCAATGGTACGAAACCAAAAGGGGGTGGTCGTACGAGCCGGTCTATACCGATGTCTTTGTCAGCTCGGGTACCATCGACGTCGCCGCGGATCGGCCGACGACGCTGGCACTGCCCCTCGCGGGTTGGGGCGAATATCGCCTGACCTTGACGGACGACCAAACGGGTGCCGTAAGCAGCATCAAATTCCGCTCGGGCTACTGGGACGTCGGTCCCGAGGTCTCCGAAACACCCGACAAGGTCGATGTCGTCTCGGAGCGTCCGAAATATCGAGCCGGCGAGACCGCAAAGCTCACGATTAAACCGCCCTTCGAGGCCGACGTTCTCATCACGATCGCCAACAGTACATTGCTTGAGACGCGTGAGCTGCATGTGCCGGCGGACGGCGCCAAAATCGAAATTCCAGTGTCCGAGAGCTGGGGCACCGGTGCTTACGTGATGGCGACGGCGTATCGCCCACTTGCGGCGGGCAAGGCCCACGAACCCGTGCGCGCGGTCGGCTTGAGCTGGATCGGGCTCGATCTTTCGGTGCGCACGCTCGCGGTGAAGATGGATCTGCCGGACCACTTGACACCTCGCCAGACGATCAGCGTACCGGTCACCGTGGGAGGGCTCGGCGACGGACAATCGGCCCGTCTTACCGTCGCCGCGGTCGATGAAGGAATCCTCCAGCTCACCAAGTTCGAATCGCCGTCGCCCGGCGACTACTACTATGCCAAGCGCCAGCTCGGGGTGGAAATGCGCGACGACTACGCGCACCTGCTCGACGATCGGGATGCGACCGCGGGCACAATTCGAACGGGCGGCGATGCCTCGATCGGCGGCGGACCACTTCCCGCCGTGCCGACCAAGACGGTCGCACTCTTCTCCGGCGTGGTCGTCACCGACAAGCAGGGTCGCGCGCGCATTGCCTTCGATGTGCCGGATTTTCAGGGCGAGCTTCGCTTCATGGCGGTTGCATTCGACCGGGATCAAGTCGGAAGTGGCGAGGCCCATCTCGCGGTGCGCGATCCCGTCGTCGCGGAAGCCACACTGCCGCGTTTCCTCGCACCCGGCGACCAGAGCCGGATCTCGGTCCTTATTCACAATGTCGAAGGGACAGCGGGGGACTATAAGCTCGGCCTCAGCGCGTCGGGTGCCGTGGCGATTGCGGCTTCGAATGAGCACACAGTGACGCTCGCGGTTGGGGAGCGCCAAATCCTCAACTTCGCACTCTCCGGCAACGAAGTCGGCGTTGGCACTGTAACGCTCAACGTGAGCGGGCCGAATGGCTTTGCCGTGGCTCACGATTGGCAGATTGCGGTACGGGCGTCCCAAGTCCCTGTGACGCTCGATCTCTCGGCGCAACTGCAGCCGGGTCAAACCTTCAAGCTCGACCAAGGAATGACCGCGGACTATCTGCCGGGCTCCGTACATGTGAGCGACACGGTTTCCACTTGGCGCAGCTTCAATGTTCCCTCACTTTTGGGTGAACTCGACCGCTACCCCTATGGTTGCCTCGAACAGACGACGAGTCGTGCGTTCCCGCTTCTCTATTTCAACGAGGTCGCCGCGACGAGCTCGGTGAAGCAGGACAAAACGATCCCCGAGCGCGTCCAGCAGGCCATTTATCGCGTCCTCGACATGCAGCGTCCCTCCGGCGACTTCGGGCTGTGGGGCACTCGGGGGGAGCCCGCCTATCCCTGGCTCTCGGTCTTCGCGATCGATTTTCTCTATGAGGCGAAGAAGAGTGGATACGTAGTACCCCAGGCAGCGCTTGCGCGCGGGGTCGCTTGGCTGACCCTGACCTCGAGCGGGCGAGCCAGGGATGAGAGCGATTTTGACGACAGCAATCCGGGCAATCAAAGTAAACTTGCCGCGTGGAAAGCCTGGCACGAAGCACGCATCAGGGCATACGCGTTCTACGTGCTGGCCAAAATGAACGCGGTCAACCTCGGCGATCTGCGCTATTTCCATGACAACGGACTGGCCGCGATCGATTCAGCACTCGGCTATGGCCAGGTGGGCGCCGCTCTTGCCATGGCGGGCGACCGGGCCCGAGCCAGCCACGCATTCCAACTGGCCGCGAACACTTACGATCGGGATGTAAGCAACGACTATTACGGGTCGCGCCTGCGCGATCTCGCGGCGCTGACCGCTGCCGTCGGCCACGCAGGCGAGCAGGGCATCTTGCCAGGCCTTCTCGATCAGTTGGCCAAGATCGACTATCGCGCCGGTTGGACCACGACCCAGGAGGATGCATGGATGCTGATCGCCGCCCACACCCTTATCGAGCAAGGTGGCGACCTGCGGGTCGAGATCGACGGCAAACCTCAATCGTCGCATGAGACGCCTATTCACTTGGCCCTCACCGACGCGGATCTCGCTCGTGGCGTCGAGATTGCCAATCGCGGTGAAAAACCGATCTGGAACCTTGTCGCGCTCGAAGGTGTTCCCCGCGCGCCCCAAGCCGCCGCGTCCAACGGTTTTCGCATCCTCCGGGAGTTCCGCGATCTCCAGGGCAACGTCGTGGATCCTTCGGTCGTCAAGCAGAACGACCGCATCGTCATCACGCTGGAGGCATCGTCGCTCGACGGTCTCGAACACGATGCGGTGCTGGTCGACCTACTGCCGGCCGGTTGGGAGATCGAAAGCATTGTCCCGCACGGTAAAGACGATGAGACGGATTTCGACTGGCTCAAGGTGACCAATACCCGCATGGAGGAGGCGCGCGACGACCGGTTCGTCGCGGCGGTCAACTTTGCAGACAAGCGCTTTGGCTTTCAGGAAGGGAGCGATGTCTATCGCGTTGCCTTCATTGTACGAGCGGTGACGCCGGGCCAGTACGTCCTGCCCGCGGCATCGGTCGAGGACATGTATCACCCGGCAATCTCTGCGCGCACGGGAGTGGGTGCGACGACGGTGACGACACAGGACTGAGGCCATGCTGGCTGTGAGGCGTGCTGTACGATGGGCAAGTGGGATCCTCGGCGCGGTTCTTGTCTTGGCCGGTTCGCTCTATGCACTCGACCGGATCTTTCCTCCGAGGCTTGAGCGCTACGAGGCCGCATCGACCGTGGTGCTCGATGAGCGGGGTGCGATCCTGCGGGCATTTACGACGCCAGATGATGCTTGGCGAATGCACGCGAACCCCATCGACGTCGATCCGCTCTATCTCACTCTCCTCGAGGCATACGAGGATAAGCGATTCGCGCATCACTGGGGGGTCGACCCGCTGGCACTCCTGCGCGCCACCGGGCAAATGATCGGGAGCGGTCGCATCATCTCGGGCGGCTCCACCCTCACGATGCAGGCTGCACGTCTTCTCGAACCGCACCGTCGCACAATCGGCGGCAAGCTTTTCGAGATCGTTCGCGCCCTTCAGCTCGAATGGCACTATTCGAAGGCTGAGATACTTTCCTTCTATTTGACGTTGGCGCCATTCGGGGGAAATCTCGAGGGCGTGCGAGCGGCCTCGCTCGCCTATTTCGGCAAGGAGCCAAGACATCTCGCGCCGGGTGAGGCGGCACTTCTCGTCTCGTTGCCTCAATCCCCGGAGCATTCGCGCCCCGACCTTCATCCCGAGACCGCGAGGCAAGCCCGCGACAAGGTGCTGGGCATGGTTGCCGCCCGGGGAGCGCTCTCGCGAACTGCGCTGGCCGATGCAAAGCAGGAGGCTATGCCCTCCCGTCGCGCGTCGATGCCATTTTCGGCCCCGCATCTCGCCTTCGAATTCGCTTCCAAGGCCAGCCAGGGCTCGACTATCCGGACGACCCTCGACGGGCAGCTCCAAGCGCGAATTGAAGCACTCGTGCGACGCGAATCCTTGGAGAAAGAAGCTTCTGCCGCGATCCTCGTCGTCGAGAACAGTGGTCGGCGCGTGCGGGCCTATCTGGGAAGCGCCGATTTCAATAGTGCCGCGGGTCAGATCGATCTCGTGCGCGCCAAACGCTCACCCGGCTCCACCCTCAAGCCCTTCATCTATGGGATGGGATTTGACGCACTCCTTTGTCATCCAGATACGATCGTCGAGGATGCCCCACTCAGGATCGGTGACTATGCACCGCAAAATTTCGATCGCGAATATCACGGGGCTGTCACGGTGCGCACGGCACTTCAACGCTCCCTCAATATTCCGGCTGTGGCCCTCCTCGAGCGGCTCGGCCCACAGCGCTTCGTGACGAGCTTGCGGGGGGCGGGTGCCGAGCTCGTCTTCGATCAGAACGACCCGTCGCCCTCCCTTGCGGTGGCGCTGGGGGGTGTTGGAATCAGTTTAAGCGATCTCGTCATGCTCTATGCATCCCTTGCCGACGGCGGCCGGGTGTCTCCGCTCGTGCTTCAGCCCGGCGGCCCGGCACCGAGCCCTGTGCCGCTGTTGACGCCCGCATCGGCTTGGTATGTGAGCGATATCCTTCGAGGCGTGCCGCCACCATCGCCCTTCGCGCAACTCCCTTCCGGGGTGGCAACACGGCCGATCGCCTTCAAGACGGGGACCTCGTATGGCTTTCGCGATGCCTGGGCGATCGGCTATTCGGATCGATATACGGTGGGTGTTTGGGTCGGCCGGCCCGATGGCGCCCCCCGGCCCGGAAAATACGGAATCGGGACCGCGGCTCCGCTACTCTTCAAGGTATTTGGTCTGCTGCCCGTCGAGGCTTTCGCTGCGGCCTCCCCCCCGAGGGGGCTCTTGAAGGTGCGCTCCCCTGCAGCACTGCCGATCGCACTCCGACGCCTGTCGCCGGCCGGAGCCTCAGCCAATCTCGGCGGAGCGACATCGCCGTCGCCGCTTCGCATCCTTTTTCCGCCCCAAGATGCGATCCTGGAACTTACCGAGGAAAAGGGCCGATTTGCGCCGATCCCGCTCAAAGCTGCGGGCGGTGAGCCGCCCTTGCGGTGGGTCGCGGACGGCAAGCCGGTCGCGGCCGACGCTGCAAGCGAGGATTTCGGGCTCTTCAGGCCAGACGGTCCGGGTTTTTCCTCCTTAACCGTTATCGATGCATCCGGCAAAACCGTGACCGAAACCGTCCGGCTGAGGCTGAGCGAATAGCCGGCGGGTGAAATGGTCTCGTTAACCATTGCTTTACACTTGGCGGGTAAGGTGAACGCGTTGGTTCGGGTGATTGAACCTCCCCGGTTCTCTTCGAACCCTCATTGACGCCTCCCTGTTCAACTCGAGCCGCCTTCGGGCGGCTCTTTTTTTGCTACAGTCAGGGCGAGTGTTCAGAATAGTGAATACAAGAACCGCGCGCGTCCCCCAGCAGGTGGGGAGAACATAGCAGGATCAATACTTTAGAACCTTTACAGTGTAGACAATTCGATGACGATTCGCTCTTGACGGCTGCAAGATAGCGCATCTAGTCTCGTGCCCAGCGGTGAGTTGAATAGGGATGGGCGTCGTAACAACAAGGGCTACTCGACAATAGCCCAGGGGTTTTCAGAGGGCCGCATTGGTTGCGGCCCTTTTTTTGCGCCGGGACCTGACCGCCTTCCGAACGCTGGGCGCTCGACCGTATCCAAGCGAGCGGTATTCGGCCATTCGACGCCGCCGCTTCAATTTTCGCCAATGTTGATTGTTGTATTGTGACACATTGCATCGTGGCGCAATGAGGGCAGGCCTGTTGCTCGTGCAAAACTGCCCTGGCGTGAGCCCGAGCGATTGGCGACAAACGGCAAGGTGAGCCGATGATCGATCCCAAGCATTTCAAATTCGAGACCCTCTCGCTACATGCGGGCCAGCGCCCGGATCCGGCGACGGGTGCACGGGCCGTACCGATCTACCAGACGACATCGTACGTTTTTGAGGATGCCGACCAAGCGGCGGCACTCTTCAACCTAGAACGTGCCGGCCATATCTATTCGCGCATCTCGAATCCGACGGTTGCCGTGCTCGAGGAGCGTATTGCGGCCCTTGAAAACGGGGTCGGTGCAATTTGCACGGCGAGCGGCCAGGCAGCCCTCCACCTCGTGATCGCGACGCTCATGGGGCAGGGCGGACATATCGTGTCTTCGTCGTCGATATATGGCGGCAGCCACAACCTTTTCCATCACACGCTGCCGCGCTTCGGCATCACGGCGAGCTTCGTCGATCCGCGCGACCCAGCGGCGTTCAAATCGGCGATCCGACCGGAAACGCGTTTGGTCTTCGGGGAAACGCTCGGCAATCCCGGCCTCGAGGTGATGAACATATCCGCGGTCGCCGAGGTCGCGCATGCCGCGGGCTTGCCCCTCATGGTCGACAATACCTTCGCGACACCGTACCTATGCCGACCCATTGAACTCGGCTGCGACATCGTTATTCATTCGCTTACCAAGTTTCTCGGC
>DASPOR010000131.1 GCA_035625915.1 Alphaproteobacteria bacterium
ATATCCATCTCGCTCGGTATCAAACAAGGCGTCGACGCATTATCGCGTTGAGGATAGCTCGTGCCCCGTGCCGCAGCGCCCTACCGCGAGCGGTTTAGTTCATTGACCCATTTAGGACTTCGCTAGTGATCCTCGGCCACGCGATTGGAGGCCAAGCCGCAGGTCCGGAATGCGCGCGGGAGCGGTCGCAGCCATCGGTGCAGGTCACGTACGCTCAGGGCCAATAGCTGCCCACAACGTTAAGACGGCGGCGCGCACTTCGAAACTAACACCGGCACGTCCGGTCGAATCTTCCGTGCCAACGCGACGCGCTCGTTCCAATCGAAAGTAAAAAAGGCGAAAACCTTCTGAGAAACGTGCTACACTCGGCCTATGAAAACGTTTTCAGATAAGGTCCGCGACATCGTACGCAAGATCCCAAAGGGGAAGACCATGACGTACAAAGCTGTCGCTGCTAAAGCCGGCAATCCGAAAGCTGCACGCGCGGTTGGTGCCATAATGCGCACGAATTACGACCCATCGATCCCGTGTCATCGCGTTATTGCAAGCGACGGCTCAATGCGCGGCTACGTTCGTCCGCGCCGCCGGCCGGCCCAACAATGATCCGCTTTCGCGCGCCGCGCCTTCTCCAGTCGACCACCGAGTGCATTGTTTGCTGCGGCGACCCGCAACAATAGCTCTCAATCTGATCAAGCGTCAGGCCCCACCGCAATCGCACCCCTCACGTTCAGAGAAGGGGCACGTCATACCGCTAAAGGGCCACGGAATATCACCGTGGGCGTCCAATGCTGCCGCGGCGAAGCGTTTGGGAAGGTGATTCGCCGAAGCGGGCTTGGTAGTCGTCTGCGAACCGACTCAGGTGCCCGATCCCGCAGGTATTTGCGACTCCGGTGACCGAGCCGCCCTTTCGTCCCGCATCGGCCAGTTCGCTTCGTGCCAACTCCAATCGGGTCGCTCGCAAATATGCCATTGGTGTCGTGTTCCGAAAGCGACGAAACCCCATTTGCAACGCTCTCGTGCTGACACCTGCTACGCCGGCCAAATCTTCGAGGCCTATCGCGTGTTGCGCATTTTCCTCGATAAAGCGCTCGGCGCGCCGCACAAAGAATGGCGCAATCGACTTTGTCGCGGCCTCTAAGGCACATCCTCTGTTGTGCGGCATCGAGACCAGCAGAGTCGATACCAATGCTGACGAGATGCGATCGCGGACGAGCGGGTGCTCCAGGTGGGACGACGCATTGCTGAGATCATGACAGAGCATTCGAACGTAGCTCGTGAGCGTCCCAACTTTCGTCGTGCTTTCCACTGGCGTTAGGTCGAATTCAATCGGCTCTGTCTTGTCGGAACCGGTCCAGGCCTGGAATTCGCGTTCCATCAGTCGCCGGTCAATCCGTATCAATAGCTGGCGCGTCCCAGGTAACCAAGCCTTTTCGAAGGCTCGGAACGGATTGATGACAGCGACGGATCCGGCGGGAATGGCCAAGCACGTCCGGCCTTGCCGGAATTCACATCTACCAACAAGCGTAAATTGGAGAAGGTAAAAGTCACCAAACTCAGGGGCGGTGACCATGATGCCAGCCCCATATTGCATCGAATTGACCGTTATAGGGCCTAGCTTGGCCTGACGGTGTCGAAAATCGAGGCCGCGTTCCCGCGGCAAATAAGCCAAGCTGTTCTCGACAAACACGCCCCCGAGATGCTTCCTTGCGTGTTCCAGATCACGGGTACGGAAGATTGGGTGACGCGGTAACAGATCCGCCTCACCAATCGTGCCAGCGTTGTCCGGATGTGCTTGAAAAGCGGCGGGCGTCGTGTTCATGCCAGCCTCCAAACTGCGCCAAAGCCTAGGAGTAGCAATTCCCGCTGTCAATGGCAGTGCGCCGGGCGCCGACGTTGAGGCCGAGAAACTCTATGCGTTTATTGGCTAACTCCTTCGTTTTTTGGATAGTGCGGCGCCCGGTGCTCTTTCATGCTCATTTGTGCGGATGGATGGCGATTGCACTGGCTGCCCTGCCGCAACCGGTTGCGGGCTACCTGAAACCGGAGAATTTGGGCTTGAGTCAAGCGACCGATTGGCACTTCAATGCTTGGGATGTCCGCATCAATGGCGTTGCGCTCTGTTCCCTGCTGGGTGCGCCCATGGTCAGTCGAATCAATACCGATGTGTTAGTTGTCGGCGGCGGGCCGGTCGGGTTGACGTTGGCCATGGACCTCGCTCGACGTGGCATCGGCGTAACCATCGCCGAAACGCGCGCTGCTGGCGAGGCGCCTAGCGTGAGATGCAACCACGTCAGCGCACGCACGATGGAGATCTTCCGTCGCCTTGGCGTGGTGGGTGCCGTGCGCGATGCTGGCCTGCCCGCCGACTATCCCAACGACGTCGCCTTCAGAACGACGGCAACCGGAATCGAGCTCGGGCGCATCCCGATTCCCTGTCGGGCCGAACGCTACCGGGCGAAAGGCGGCCCAGATACTTGGTGGCCAACGCCCGAGCCGCCGCATCGGATTAATCAAATCTATCTCGAACCCGTGCTGTTCGCATGCGCGGCAGCGATTCCCAATCTGCGCATCCTGAGCCGCGCGCCTGTGATCGGCTTCGAGCAGAACGAGAACGGCGTCATGGCGATGGCAAGGGACCTCGACAGCAGTCAGTCTTATAAAGTCTTTGCCCGCTACCTGGTCGGTTGCGACGGTGCACATTCGGAAACACGGCGCAGGATATGCTCCAGGCTGAGCGGTGATGCCGCCGTGGTGCAGACGCAGTCGACCTACATTCTTGCGCCGAAATTGCTTGACATGATGCCGGGACCAGCCTGGGCAATCGACTGCATCAACCCTCGAAGTTGCGGTCTCATGTTCGCGATCGACGGCCGCGAGCGATGGCTAATCCACAATTTCCTGGGGCCTGGGGAGAGCCTGTCGGTCGTCGACCGCAATCGTAGCGTTCG
>DASPOR010000132.1 GCA_035625915.1 Alphaproteobacteria bacterium
ACGCCAAGCGCCGGCCGCTATCGTCGGGCCGGAGGCTCTCCTGTTCGACACGCATATTGGGCGACGTGGTCATCGATGTGCCAGCCGACAGCCAGGTGCATCGCCAAGTGGTTCGCAAGGCGGTCGAGGCCGTGGCGATCGAGCTCGATGCGGCCGTGCGACTGCACTATGTCGAGGTGCGCGAGCCGGACATGCACTCGCCCGCAAGCGACCTCAGGCGCTTGCTCGAAGCCCTCGAGACGGAATGGCGGCTGACCGATCTCGAGTGCGACCTTCACGTGACGCAGACGCTCCAGCCAGCCCTTCGCCAGGGAAAATGGAAGGTCACGGCCGCGGTTCACAACGAGCGCACCATAATCGCCGTATCGCCCGGCTTTCGCGAGGTCGCCTGTGGAATGGCGGTGGATGTGGGCTCGACAACGATTGCAGCGCACCTCTGCGATCTCGCATCGGGAGAGGTCGTCGCCTCGGTCGGCAAGATGAATCCGCAGATCCGCTTCGGCGAAGACCTGATGAGCCGTGTCTCCTACATCATGATGCATCCCGGAAGCGAGGCGGAACTTACCACAGCGGTGCGCACGGCGATCAACGAACTTGCGGCCGAAGCCGCAGAAGCCGCTGGAGTCGAGCCCCAAGACATCCTGGAAGCGACCTTTGTCGGTAATCCGGTGATGCAGCACCTCCTGCTCGGCATCAACCCGGTCGAACTCGGGGGCGCTCCCTTTGCATTGGCGACCGACCGCTCCACGACACTCAAGGCGTGCGAACTCGGCTTATCGCTCCATCCCGGTGCGCGCGCCTTCGTGCTTCCCTGCATCGCCGGTCACGTCGGCGCCGACGCAGCCGGCGTCGTTCTCGCCGAAAGACCGGACCTTCGGGACGAGATTTCGGTCCTCGTCGATGTCGGCACGAACGCCGAAATCGTGCTCGGCAACCGCAAGCGCCTCATCGCATGTTCAAGCCCAACCGGACCGGCGTTCGAAGGTGCGCAAATAAGTTGCGGCCAGCGCGCCGCGCCGGGAGCGATCGAACGCGTTCGCATCGATCCCAAAACCCTCGAACCGCGCTTCAAGGTGATCGGTTGCGACCTATGGTCCGACGATCCCGCCTTTGCGGACCGTGTGCGCAAGACCGGCGTCACCGGAATCTGCGGCTCCGGGATCATCGAGGCATTGGCGGAAATGTTCCTCGCCGGAATCCTGCGCAAGGACGGCACGATCGACGGCGCATGCGCGGCGGTCAACTCGCGCATCCACGCGGACGGACCGACCTTCGCATACACGCTCTTCCCGGGGGCTACTCCGATTCGCGTCACGCAGAACGACGTGCGCGCAATCCAGCTCGCCAAGGCCGCCCTTTACGCCGGTATTCGACTTCTGATGGACCGAATGGGGGTCGATCACGTCGACCGCATTCGCCTTGCCGGTGCTTTCGGCAGCCATATCGACGTCAAATATGCAACCGTCCTCGGCATGATTCCTGACTGCGATCTCGATCACGTCAGCTCGGCCGGAAACGCAGCCGGCACGGGCGCGCGCATCGCCCTTCTTGATCGGCGCGCGCGACGGGAGATTGAGACGCTCGTGCGCAGGATCGAAAAGGTCGAGACGGCGGTTGAGCCGCGTTTTCAGGAGCATTTCGTCGACGCGATGGCGATACCTCATCGTCGCGCCCAATACCCGCATTTGAGCCGGGTCGTCGCACTCCCCGAGGTGCGGCCGGACGATGCGGTGTCGATGCGCGGCGGGCGGCGGGGATCTCGTCGCCGTGCGGGTGGCGCGGCTTCGTGATGCAAGGCCGACGACTCGGATACTTGCTCGCGATGGCAGCACCCGGGCTATTGAAACGCGAATCGAATGCCGGCGGCTCGGCGATGGTGCGCCGGCGAAGGTGCCCCGGCGATGGTGAAGGAGTGACGTCATGAGCGATCAGCAGCTTTCTCCACGCGCGCGCCGCGGCGGCGCTCGGGAGGCCAAGCGTGCGGCACGGCTCGCGAGTGCAGCCGTCTCGGTTCCCTTCATTACCCGCAACATCCCGTACTACGAGGTGCTCGGCGAGGAAGGGTTGTCGCTCATCGAGCACAACGCCGATACCGTGCTCGAGGAAATCGGCATCGTCTTTCATGGCGACGAGGAGGCGCTCAAGGTCTGGCGCGAGGCGGGTGCGGATGTAGATGGAGAACGCGTTCGCTATCCGCGCGGGATGTGCCGCGCGATCATCCAGAAAAACGCACCGAAGGAATACGTTCAGTACGCCCGCAATCCCCAGCGGAACGTGGTGATGGGCGGCAAGAACACAGTTTTTGCGCCCGCCTACGGCCCGCCATTCGTGCGCGATCTCGATAAGGGGCGGCGCTACGGGACGATTGAGG
>DASPOR010000133.1 GCA_035625915.1 Alphaproteobacteria bacterium
GCCGGCGAGGTAGTCCTTGCCGAAATCGTCATTCTGGTAAAGGACGGCAACTTTCGGATCTTTGACATTATCGAGGATGTATTTCGCGTAGACGCGCGCCTCGACGCGGTAGCTCGGCTGCCACCCCATGGTCCACGGGAAATTTTTCGGGTCGTTCCACTTGTCTGCCCCCGTCGCGATATAGACCTGGGGCACCTTGTTATCGTTCATGTATTGCTCGATCGCGGTGTTCGAGGGGGTGCCGAGGGTCTGGAAAAGGAAAAGGACTTTTTCGGATTCGACCAACCGGCGGACCTGCTCGACGGTTTTGGCTGGGGCATAGCCGTCATCGAGGGAGATGAAATCGATCTTGCGCCCATTGACCCCGCCTTCGTCGTTCACTTTCTTGAAATAGGCGGCAATGGATTTGCCGATGGCGCCATAGGCCGAGGCCGGCCCGCTATAGGGACCGGTATTGCCGATCTTGATTTCGGTGTCGCTCGCACCCGGGCCGTACAGTTTTTCGGCACTCGCGGCACCCGCGATTACCACTAGCACAAGCGACGAAACCGCCGTGGTCAGCATGCATCTCGTGAATCGCATTGCTACCCCCTCGATTAGCTCGTCAGAGTTTGCTTACCCGAGCGACGCCCCGCAAGTGCCGCATTCGCATCGCGCGCCCGGCGAAGGCGGGCGATCGCAGTGGCGAGCGTGCCGGCAATGCCCTTTGGCATCAAATACATGAACGCGAGCAGGAAGAGGCCGTAGATCGCCCACGGTGCTGCGTCCGATATATCGCTCGCGAGAGTGGGAACATACTCGATGAAAAAGCCGCCGAAGAGCGCACCCGATATGGTTGCGATCCCGCCGACGACCGAACCGACCAAGAAGGAGATCGACAGGAAGACGTCGAAGCTGTCCGGCGAGACGAAACCTGCAACGACGGCCCCGAGTGCGCCCGCGATCCCGGTTGCGAGTGCACTCACGCCGAAGGCCGTCGTCTTGTAAAGGGCGATATTGATGCCCATCGCCTTCGCCGAAATCGGATGGTCGCGGATCGCAATCAAAGCGCGACCGGTGCGCCCGATCAGAAGATTGCGGCCCGCCCAGAAAACGAGAACGAGGGCCACGAGGGCCAGATAAAAGAGCCAGCGATCGGTGCCGATCGCAAGCCACGCGGGCGGGGCCGGCTTTTTGAGCACGATGCCTTGCGATCCGCCGGTCCAGCTATCGAAATATTTGAGGAATTGGGGCGTTGCGACCGCCATGGAGAGAGTCACCAGCGCGAGATAGAGACCCTCGAGCCGCAAGGCCGGCAAACCGAAGAGGACGCCGACCGCGAAAGAGAGCGCGCCCGCCGGGGGAATGGTGAAATAGAACGGCACGCCCCAGCGGTGCATCATGATGGCGCTCGTGTAGCCGCCGATTGCGAAAAAGGCCCCGTGGCCGAGCGATATTTGCCCGTTGTAGCCGGTGAGCAGGTTGAGGCCGAGAAGTGCGATCGCATAGATCGCGGCTTTCGTGAGCCTCAAAGTGCTGTAGCCGCTCACGAACCACGGCAGCCCGATCGCGATTGCCAATGCGAGTGCTATGGCGAGTCGCGCTTGGCGAGAAAGGGCTTGTCCGTCCGTTCCGGTCCCGTGAGGTGTAAAGACGGTCGTCAGAAAGCTGGCGCTCATGGGTTACACCCGCCTCACAAACCTAGGGCCGAAGAGCCCGCTCGGCTTCACGACAAGCGTGATGACGATGAGTGCGAGCGCGACCGCAACCTTGAGTTCGCTCGCGATGAGATAGGTGCCGACGAGGTTCTCAAGCACGCCGACGATGAGCCCACCGAATACCGCCCCACCGGGGCTCGAAATGCCGCCGAGAAGTGCTGCGGCAAACGCGTAGAGCAGCACACCGCTCATCATGTTTGGATCGAGGAAAATCACGGGTGCGACCATGATTCCGGCAACCGCGCCCACGGCCGCCGCGAGGCCCCAACCGATCGCGAGCATCCAGCCGACCCGAATGCCGGCGAGCTTCGCCGACGCGGGATTTTGCGCTGCGGCCCGCATGGCAAGGCCAAGGGGTGTGAAGCGGAAGAACAGAAAAAGCAGAACCAGCACGCAGAGCGTCACGCCGATCACGCCGAGATCGTGACTCGTGATCATACCGTGAAAAAGCGGGCGGTCGGCGAAGGGGCTTGGGAATTCCCTCTCCGTATAGGTGAAGATCCAGCCGGCGAGCGAATTGAGGATCACGAGCAGGCCGATAAAGACGATCACGTGGTTGAGGATGGGTGCCGTCTCGACCGGGCGGACGACGATGCGTTCGATCAAAACCCCGCCGATGAAGGAGACCGCGACGGTAAGCAGGAATGCGGCCCAATACGGTATGCCCGCCTGGATGAGCGTCCAGGCGATGTAGGTCGAGAACATCGCCATTTCGCCTTGCGCGAAGTTCACCGATTCCGTCGCCCGATAGATCATCACGAGTGCAAGGGCCAAGCTCGCATAAATAACGCCTGTCGCGACACCGGAGAGCGTCTGCTGGAGGAGTTGGTCCACGGCTTTCCCTCTAATAACCGAGATAGGAGCGGCGGACTTGGTCGTGGCGTTCGAAATCGCGCGATGTCCCCGCCATGACGATCTTGCCGGTTTCAAGAAGATAGGCGTGATCGGCAAGCTCCAGCGCCAGTGCTGCGTTTTGTTCGACGAGGAGAATGCTCACGCGCTCCTCTCGGCGCACCGCAGCCATGATTTCGAAGATTTTCGCGACCACGAGCGGGGCGAGGCCGAAGGACGGCTCGTCGAGGACGAGAAGGCGCGGCCGGAGCATGAGCGCTCTCGCGATCGCGAGCATCTGCTGCTCCCCGCCTGAAAGCGTACCGGCTTGTTGGTGTCGCCTTTCCGAAAGACGCGGGAAATACTGGTACATGCGCTCCAAGTCCGACGCGACCGACTTGCGCTCTCGGCGCACATAGGCGCCGACGCGCAAATTTTCCTCGACCGACAGGTTCACGAAGGTGCCGCGCCCCTCGGGTGCTTGGGCAACACCCATGCGCGCAATTCTCTCGGTGGGCGCAGCGTCGATCCGCACGCCGGCCAAACGAATATCCCCCGAACGCGCGATCATTCCGCAAACGGCGCGCAAGACCGTGGTCTTTCCGGCACCGTTCGCACCGAGGAGGGTGGTAACCCCACCTTCTTCGACGGCGAATTCGATGCCGTGCAATGCTTCGACCGGACCGTAATACGCCTTGAGATCCTTCACCTCGAGAAGCAGCGCCATCACCGCACCCGCCCGAGATAAGCCTCGATCACGGCTTCGTTCGCCTGCACGTCTTGTGGCGATCCTTCGGCGATGACGCGACCGAAATCGAACGCCACGACCTTGTCCGCGGTCCCCATCACGAAGCTCATGTGGTGCTCGACGAGCAATATGGTCATGCCGAGCGTGTCGCGGATGCCGCGCACCAACTTACCCAAAGCACCGACTTCTTCTTGATTGAGCCCGCCCGCCGGCTCGTCGAGCAAGAGGAGCTTCGGCGAGCATGCGAGCGCTCTTGCGATCTCTACCCGCTTTTGCGTGCCGAACGGCAGATCGGCGACAGGCCTCTGCGCCACATCCGCGAGACCGACGCGCGCAAGCAGGTCAATGGAAAGGGTGCGCAACTCGCGTTCCTCGGCGCGCACGCTCGGCAGGCGCAGGGCATTTCCCAAGAAGCCACTTTCGGCGACCGCATGGGCGCCCACAATGACATTGTCAAGCACGGTCATGGATTTGAAGAGCGCGAGGTTCTGGAAAGTGCGTCCAATGCCTGCTGCTGCGATCTCGTGGGGTGCAAGGTCGAGGAGCGATCGGCCGTTGAAGCGAACATCGCCGCTGATCGGCCGGTAGAGCCGCGACAGTACGTTGAAAAGCGTCGTCTTTCCCGCGCCGTTGGGACCGATCAGGCCGACGATCTGCCCGTCGCCCGCAGTGAAGGAGACACCATCGAGCGCCACGATGCCGCCGAAGCGGACGGTGATATCCTCAACCGCGAGAAAGGGGCACGCCTTTGCGGCGATGCCGGTCGCAAATCCCCGAGGCATTACGACGGCGGTCATTGCAACCGCCGGGCCTTATCGTGTTCGCCCGCCACCGGAAAAGCCTCCCTCTGCGCGTTTTTGTCGGGATTTCATCAACCGGACGGGTGCGCCTGTTGCGCGGAACGAAGACTGTTGCATGGTGCCGCGAGGGCGTCAACGCAGGCAAAGCCGAGTTTCGAACGCTGAAATCGCCGGCGGCCGCAGGGGGCATCGCTACGTTTGCGAAGTGTTCTTCTTGAGTTCGAGCCGCCCGATCTGCGCCACGTGGACCTCGTCCGGGCCGTCGGCGAGGCGCAGGACGCGGGCATGGGCCCAGGCATCGGCGAGGCCGAAGTCCTCGCAAACGCCCCCGCCGCCGTGGACTTGAACGGCACGATCGATGACGTTGAGCGCCATGTTGGGGGCGACGACTTTGATCATCGCAATCTCGGCACGCGCCACCTTGTTCCCGACCGTATCCATCATGTGCGCGGCCTTGAGGACGAGAAGGCGCGCTTGCTCGATCTCGATCCGCGAGCGAGCGATCATCTCCGCGACCACGCCGTGTTCGGAGATCGTCTTGCCGAAGGCCGTGCGAGAGCGCGCACGCGTGCACATCGCTTCGAGGGAACGCTCCGCAAGTCCGATGAGGCGCATGCAATGATGAATGCGGCCTGGCCCGAGACGGCCTTGCGCGATCTCGAATCCGCGACCCTCGCCGAGCAGAATGTTTGAAACGGGCACGCGGACGTCCTCGAATTTGACTTCCCAATGGCCATGAGGTGCATGATCGTAGCCATAAACCGAAAGCGGGCGGATGACCGTCACACCGGGTGTATCGCGCGGCACCAGGACCATCGATTGCTGCTTGTGGCGCGCCGCGGTTGGATCCGTCTTCCCCATAAAAATGAAGATGCGGCAATCCTCATTGCCGGCCCCCGAGCACCACCATTTGTGCCCGTTGATTACGTATTCATCGCCCTTGCGCTCGATGCGCGCCGAAATGTTGGTGGCGTCGGAAGAGGCGACGTGCGGTTCGGTCATCGCAAACGCCGAGCGGATCTTGCCGTCGAGCAAGGGGCGGAGCCAGCGCTCCTGCTGCGCTTTGTCCGCGTAGCGGGCGAGAACCTCCATATTGCCCGTGTCGGGTGCGGAGCAGTTGAACGCCTCGGGTGCCGTCGGCGAACGGCCCATGATTTCGCACAAGGGGGCGTATTCGAGGTTGCTAAGACCGGCCCCGAATTCGGGTTCGGGCAGAAATAGATTCCAAAGGCCCGCAGCGCGTGCCTTCGCCTTCATCTCTTCCATGATCGGTGGCGTTCGCCAGCGGTTTTCGGCCGCCTCAACCTCGTCGTGGAAACGCCGCTCGTTCGGATAGACGACCCGGTCCATGAACTCGACGAGCTCGTTGCGCAGTCGCTCGACTTTTGGCGAATAGGAAAAGTCCATGACGCCACGGTTCCTTCCGTCGCGGCGACTTTGACACGGCCGGAGCAAGTGGGTCAATCGAAGGGGGAATTCTGGCGCTTGCGCCTTGCGGGCATCGATACGGGCTTCGAGCAGGCGTGTCGGGTTGAGGCGGTCCGCGCGGCAGGGGCCCCGGATCGCCGATCATCGGAACACGCGTTCGGCCTTCAACCCATCGGCTTGCGGCGACCTCAATGTTAGTATTTTCTAATCTTATAGACGACAGCAAGCATGGGAGGGGTCCGATGAGCGCTGCGCGGAAGACGAAGGCGAAATCGAAATCGCGACCGGGATTGCTCGAACGCTTGGCAAAAGGACCCGTAATCTGCGCGGAAGGCTATCTCTTCGAGTTCGAGCGGCGCGGATATCTCCAGGCCGGCGCCTTCGTGCCCGAGGTGGTGCTCGAGCACCCAGAACTTGTCGAACAACTTCATCGCGAATTCGTGCATGCCGGCTCCGACGTGGTCGAAGCCTTCACCTATTACGGGCATCGGGCAAAGCTTCGGCTCATCGGGCGGGAAAAGGACCTCGAGCCGATGAACCGCACCGCACTCAAAATCGCGAAAAAAGTCGCCAAAGATACGGGCACTCTCGTTGCGGGCAACATCTGCAATACGACGACCTATATCCCGGACGACAAGGCTTCCCACAAAGCCATCCGCAAGATGTTCGACGAGCAGATCGGCTGGGCAACCGATGCCGGCGTCGATTTCATCGTCGGCGAGACTTATTCCCATGGCGGGGAGGCGCTCATCGGCCTCGAGGCGATCAAGGCCGCCAAGGCGACCGCGGTGATCACCTTAGCGATCCACAACAGCGGGGTCACCCGCGAGGGTTGGGACCCGGTCGATGCCTGCATGCGCCTCGAGGCGGGCGGGGCCGATGTGGTCGGGCTAAATTGCAGCCGCGGCCCACGCACCATGCTTCCGCTTCTCAAAAAGATCCGTAAAGCTGTCAAGTGTCACGTCGCGGCCCTTCCCGTACCGTACCGCACGACGGCCAAGGAGCCGACCTTCCAGACGCTCAACGACAAGGCGTGCGACTGTATTCCAAACGATCACCCGTTCCCGGTCGCACTCGATCCCTTCACCTGCAATCGCTATGAGATTGCGGCATTCGGCAAGGCGGCCTACGAGTTGGGCGTGCGTTATCTCGGCGTCTGCTGCGGAGCCGGACCGCATCATATTCGCGCGTTGGCCGAGGCCCTAGGCCGCAAGCCGCCGGCGAGCCGCTATTCGCCGGACATGTCCAAGCACTACATCTTCGGCAAGGCCAAGGGTCTGCGCGAGCGGAACCTGCAATACGCAAAACAACTGCGCGGCTAGGCTCGGGGGTATGCCATGAACGACATGCGTGAAGCGCGTCTTGCACCCCGTTTTACGGGCGCGGGGCTCAAAGACCACGAGCGTCAGATCGATATGGTGCGCGTGCGCGGCTATCGCTTGGGTCGGCTTCAGGCCGAGCTTGCGCGTCGAGATTACGCTGCCGCCTTGCTGTTCGATCCCATGAACATCCGCTATGCGACCGGCAGCCGAAACATGTCCGTGTGGACGTCGCACACCCCGGCGCGATATTGCTTCGTGCCGGCCGAGGGGCGGGCGATACTTTGGGACTTCCATAACTGCGAGCATCTTTCGGCGGGTCTCGAGACGATCGAGGAGGTGCGCCCGGCGCACGGTTTCTTTTTCTTCGGCGCCGGCAGCCGTGTCGAGGAAAAGGCGAAAGCGTGGGCCGATGAAATCGCCGCGGTCGTCGCCGAGCATTGCCACGGCAGCAAGCGGATCGCGATCGATCGCCTCGATCCTCCCGGTGTTCATGCCTTGGGCCGACACGGCATCGAAATCTTCGACGGCCAGGAGCCCTGCGAGTTGGCGCGGGCGATCAAATCGGAAGATGAAATCGCCTGCATGGTGCAAGCGATCGCCGTGTGCGAAGCGGGGATGGCGCGCATGCGCGAATCGCTCAGGCCCGGCATCACGGAAAACGAGCTTTGGGCCGTCCTCCACGAGACCAACATACGCTTGGGTGGGGAATGGATCGAAACGCGCATCCTTGCCTCCGGAGAACGCACGAACCCCTGGTTCCAGGAATGCGGCGATCGCCTGATCCGGCCGGGCGATCTCGTGAGTTTCGATACCGACCTGATTGGGCCGTTCGGCTATTGCGCCGACATCTCGCGCACATATTTCTGCGGCCCTGGCAAACCGAGTGGCGAACAGCGGCGGATCTACGGCCTTGCGATGGAACAGATTCATTACAACATCGACAAGTTGATGAAGCCGGGTCTCGATTTTCGGGAGGCGAGCGAACTTGCGTGGCGCATTCCGAACGCGTTCGTGAAGAACCGCTATTCTTGCGTTGCGCATGGGGTGGGGCTCTGCGACGAGTGGCCCAAGATCACGCATATCCAGGATCGGGAGCAAGGTGCCTACGACGGAGAACTTCAGCCGGGCATGACGATCTGCGTCGAAAGCTATATCGGCGAAGAGAGGGGCTGCGAAGGGGTCAAGCTCGAACAGCAGGTGTTGATCACGGAAACAGGTTGCCGGCTGCTCTCGACCTTTCCTTTCGAGGAAGCCCTTATTTCGTAGGCCATTTGTTGTGTTATTGGCTGTGGCCGTCGGCGAGGAATATCCCCTCGCCGACCGATTTAATAGTGGATTTCATATTCAGCTTGCCAACGAATTGTCACCCGCGGCACCGCGGAGGTAAGACCTAAGAGCACGCCGCCATTCCATTCAAGCGTGCCGGGCCCGAGATCGAATATCTTCCCGAAGAGCTGCGGCCCCATGCGCTGGTCCTGTTGGTTCCATGGCTGGAAATTCCTGATCGGACCGGGCTGGCCGTAATATTGAACGCCTGGCTCGACCACAATGCCGCGGCCGATCGAGGTTTCCCATGCATCGATTCGCGACTCGAGCGCATAGAGGAAGATGGGATGACTCGAGGCCCCGGTGCCCAGTTCCTTCTGGATGAACAAGTTGATCGAGTTGCTGGTACCCCAGAAATCCTTGCGTAAGACCGGGCCGAATGTCGTCTCGTTCGGCGAGTTTGCAAGCATGCCGTGCCCACATTCGGCGAAAAAACCCGCGTCCAGCCAATATTCGCCGCGCTCCGTGAGCTGGAATAAATTCTCCGACGTGATCTGGTTGAACTGCAGGTGTTGCCCCGGGCCTGGATCGCGGTTGAATTCAAATTCAAGCTCGCTCTGCCACCAGCTCGTGATGCCGTATTCGACCTCGGCGGTATAGCTCCGCTCGCCGCTCCTGTCTGCGTTGGGATCGAATCCCGCGTCGCCTACATGTTCGACTGCGAGCTCCCCCTCATTGACGTCGGGCGTCCAAACCTTGAAGTCCGCCCAGGCTTCATCCTTAGCAGAGACCGACAAGGACAGGATGAGAATTGCGGTCGCGATCGTTGCCTTTTTCTGCATATGCCCCTCGTAGATTTGCGAATAAGACGCATTTGCAATTTGAAATCAAAAAACGCCCATCCCTTTCCTCGCTGACGCAACGGCCCGGCCTTCGTGAAATCGGGCGCGCTCAGCGGATGCATCACGCGATGAAGAAATCGGTTAGGTCGAGCTCTGCGCCATCCGCCGTGTCGGTGTGTTTCGGCCGAACAGCAGCATTAGTGCGCCGATGCCGAAGAGGGTCACAAAGTAGAAGACGAGCTGAATTCCAGCGGGTTGTGCCGTGTATCCGGTCAAGACATGGAGTAGGCGCCCCATTAGGCTGGTCTCGGTGAGGAGGAAAGAGGTATCCCAAATTCTGTCACCCAGTGCGGGAAGGATATTCGCCTGCATCAGGAAAGCGGCGCCTTGGGACGCCATGCCGGCCGCCAACAGCAGGATAAGCCAGGTTGTCACGGCAAAGAGATGGCGCAAGGGTATCGATAGAAGGCCAAGGTAAAGAGCGATCCCGAACGAGACTCCGGCGACGACGCCGAGGCCACCACCGATCGCCATATTCGCGGCACTGCTTCCGCCGGCAACCGCAATCCCATAGAGGAAGAGCACCACCTCGGAACCTTCTCGCAATACGGCAATCCCGCATACGGTGGCCAGGGCATAAAGCGGCCGCGCACCAGCGAGCACGTCGCGGCCGACCCGGTTTGCGGATGCGGCAAGCTCCCGCCCGTGGCGGCTCATCCAGACATTATGCCATCCGAGCATGACGACGGCGGCAAAGAGGATGGAGGCATTGAAGAGTTCCTGACCGACACCCTCGACCGCGCCGGAAATTTGCTCGGCGAAGGCCGCTACGAGGAGGGCGCCGAGAATGCCCGAAAGGACACCGCCCGCGACCCAGACGCCGCGACGCGGCACACCGCGGCTCGCCGCCATCACGATGCCGACGACGAGGCAGGCCTCGACGACTTCCCGGAAGACGATGATCAGGGTCGCGAGCATGGCGGCCGGGCCTATTTCACGACCAGATGGCCGCGTGTGTCGGGATGGAAATCGTCGAAGAATTCGTAGCGGCCGGGTTCGAGCGGACCGACGAACACGGTGATCTCGCCGCCGGGCTGCACCACTTTCTCGCGATGGAACTCGACGCTTTCGAACTCCGACACGGTCGAATCCTGGTTGCGCACGATGAGCTTGACCTTCTTCCCGGCCGGTATCTCGACCTCGCTCGGGACGAATTTGTGATCCTTGATCGCGATGACGACTCCCGCATCATCTGCCACGGCCGGGGTCGCCAGACACAGCACCAAAAGCGCGGCGAGAAGGCAAAAACGGTTCATCGACGGTTCCTAGGGCATTACATGCAAATGCGAATTACTCGCAACGTAGTCACTACCATAAGGTGTTGCAAGCACAATTTTTGCGTGACGGTCGCACACGGCATCGCTCATCGCCGCACAGCCCCTTCGTTTTGCCCCCTTTGGCTCTTGCGGGAGGTGTGCCCCGCATCGCGCCGCAGCCAGTGCATCTTGTAAGACGATTCCCAAATTCGCCATATTAGGGGGCGGGAACGGGAGCGAATTTCGGATTCAGAGGACAGTAGCGCGTTGTACCCGACGAATTATTCCGGACTTCTCCAATCGTCATGCCCGCCCCCGGACTTACGATCCGGGGGTCAGACCCGGGCATCCACGTACTTCTGCCCAATCGCTGAAAGACGTGGATGATCGGGTCTCTGCCTTCGGCCGGCCCGGCCATGACGTTAAAAAAAACGAACCGTCAGACTAAGCGCACTCACACGAAGTTGTCTCTCGTGTGGTATTCGGATTTGAAGTTCCTAGAGCCGAATGCCGGCAGAATGCGAGGAACGACAAATCCACCAAACGAGTATTCTTCTGACATATTATTTGTGCCGGGACCGCGGCCGGAGCGGTCTTTCGTTCTCTATGACAACGCGCCGCACCTGAACGGCAGGAAAGGATCGGGGCCGGAATGAAAAGCCATGCGCAAGTCGTCGTGATCGGCGGCGGGGTCGTCGGCTGCAGTGTGCTCTATCACCTTACGAAAGCGGGCTGGAAGGATGTCGTGCTGATCGAGCGCGACGAGTTGACGTCGGGCTCCACTTGGCACGCCGCTGGCGGCATGCACACGATCAACCTCGACCCGAACGTGGCGAAGCTTCAGCAGTACACCATCAACCTCTACAAGGAGATCGAGGAAATCTCGGGCCAATCCTGTGGGGTGCACATCACGGGCGGCATCATGCTCGCCGGGACGAACGAAAGGCTCGATTGGCTGAAGCAGGCCCACGCGCGCGGCCGCTACCTCGGGATGGAAACCGAATTCGTCTCCCTGGATGAGGCGGCACGTCGATTTCCGATCATGGAGAAGAAATACTTCGTGGGCGCGCTTTACGATCCGATCGAGGGGCATGTGGACCCCTCCGGCGTAACCCATGCCTATGCCAAGGCCGCGCGCGTGCAAGGGGCTGAAATATATCGCTTCACCCGGGTCACCGGTCTCGAGCATCGCCCCGACGGCACTTGGAACGTGCGAACCGAAAAAGGAGAGATCCATGCCGAGCACGTGGTGAATGCCGGCGGATTATGGGCACGCGAAATCGGCCGCATGGTCGGCCTCGAAGTGCCCGTGCTCGCCATGGAGCATCAATATCTGCTCACCGAGGATATTCCCGAGGTAAAGGCGCTGAAGACCGAATTGCTTCACGCCATCGATTTCGAGGGTGAGATCTATATCCGCCAGGAAGGCAACGGCATTCTCATGGGTACCTACGAACGCGCAGGCGTTCCCTGGTCGACCTTCGACACGCCGTGGGACTTCACACACGAGCTTTTGGCCCCGGACCTCGAGCGCATCGCACCGAGCCTCGAAGTTGGATTCAAGCATTACCCCGCGATCGAACGCGCGGGGATCAAGAAGGTCATCAACGGCCCCTTTACGTTCGCACCGGACGGGAATCCCGTAATCGGGCCGGTCCGGGGTTTGCGGAACTATTGGCTTGCTTGCGGCGTCATGGCGGGCTTCAGCCAGGGCGGGGGCGTCGGCCTAACGCTTGCGAACTGGATGATCGATGGCGACCCCGGGATGGACATATGGGGAATGGACGTTGCGCGCTTCGGCGACTGGGCGACGCTCGCTTACACCAACGCCAAGGTGCGCGAGAATTACTCGAGGCGCTTTCGCATCCGCTTTCCGAACGAAGAGCTTCCGGCGGGCCGCCCGCTACGCACCACGCCCATCTATGACCGCCTGAGCGAAAAGCGCGCCGTGTTCGGGGTATCCTTCGGACTGGAGCACGCACTCTGGTTTGCACCCGACGGCGTCGCATCCGAGGAAAGCGTCACTTTCCGCCGCTCGAACGCGCACGGTCCCGTCGGCGAGGAATGCCATGCCGTCCGCGACGGTGTCGGGCTCATGGAAATCTCGGCATACGCGAAGTACCTGGCGACGGGCCCAGCTGTCGAATCCTGGCTATCGCACTTGCTTGTCAATCATATGCCGCGGCTCGGCCGCATGGCGCTTGCCCCGATGCTCAATCCGGACGGTAAGCTCATTGGCGACTTCACCGTCGCCAAGGAGCGAGCGGAACGCTTTTACATCTTCGGCTCGGGCATCGCCGAGGAATACCATATGCGTTGGTTCGAGGCGCATCTGCCGGAGAAGGGCGTCGCGATCAAGTCTTTGCGCACGGAACTCGTCGGCCTCGCGATCGCAGGCCCGAAATCGCGCTTGCTGCTCGAACGCCTCACGCGGACGGATGTCTCGAACGAGGGCTTTCCCTTCCTTTCGTTCCGGGCCGTCGATCTCGGCATGATCCCCACACTCGTCGGACGCATCAGCTTTACGGGCGATCTCGGTTACGAGATTTGGGTGAGCGCCGATTATCAACGCGCACTTCATGACGCCATCGTCGCGGCCGGCGCCGATCTTGGGCTCCGGCACTTCGGCGCCCGCGCACTCAACTCGTTGCGCCTTGAAAAGAGCTTCGGCAGTTGGGCGCGGGAGTTTCGGCCGATCTACGGTCCTGCCGAAGCGGGGCTCGGACGCTTTGTCGATCTGCGCAAGAACGATTTCATCGGCCGCGATGCGGCTCTCAGGGAAAAGGAAGTCGGCCCGAAGCGTCGAATCGCGACCTTCGTCGTCGATGAGAACGGCGCCGATGCGCTCGGCGACGAGCCCGTTTGGCACGACGGCAAGGCCGTCGGATGGGTCACCTCGGGCGGCTATGCCCATCACGTGGGAAAGTCGGTTGCCCTTGGCTACATTCCTGCTGAGCTGGCCGGCGCGGAAGGTGGGTTTGCGCTGGAAATTCTTGGCGAGCGGCGACCGGCGCGGATTGCCCGCGAGCCGCTGTTCGATCCGCAGGGCAAGCGCATGCGCGGCTGACGCGTCGGCCGATCTTTAACCGCACGCCTCTGCCGCGCAGTACCAAGGCGGGCAATCGATCAGTTGGAGGTGTCGCGATGGCGCGCGTCATCGGCATCGATCACTTGGTGATTCGGGTCGGCAATTTCGCCAAATCCAAGCGCTTCTATGACAAGGTACTCGGCTTCCTTGGCTTCACTCTGAAATACGAATTCGACGGGGCCGCAGGCTGGAGCAATGGCAAGACGCTCTTCTGGATCGGCGAAGCGGATGCGGAGGGCAAGAAGCACCCTCACCGCATCGGCAACATCGGATTCCATCACTACGCTTTCGAGTTGGCGAAACGCAAAGACGTGGACGATCTCTTTGGGGTTCTCAAAAAGAACAAGATCACCGTCGTCGACCCGCCAGCGGAATATCCCAACTATGGCAAGGGATACTATGCCGTGTTCTTCCTCGACCCCGACGGGCTGAAGCTCGAAGGGATGTATTTTCCGAAGAAAAAGAAGTAGAGGGCGTCGAAGAAAATATGACGATGAGGCGGGGTTCCCGTCGCGCGGACCCGCACGGGCCTTGCGAGCGCCCTATACCGCGTGCGAGAGTTCCGTCTCGAGTTGTTCCTACCCGCCGATTGAATTCCGCCCATGGAAACGCAAACGAACGAGCGCTCGGTCCGCCGCCTGGAGGATACGCGATTCCTGACGGGGCGCGGCCGTTACGTCGAGGACGTGGCGCTTCCAAGGCAAGTCTTCGCTCATGTGGTGCGCTCACCCCACGCCCACGCCGTCATAGAGCGGATCGAGGCAGGGTCGGCACGGGAGATGGCTGGCGTCCTCGGGGTCTTCACGGAAGTCGATTTGCGCAACGACGGGATTGGCCCCCTCCCTTGCATGGCGCAGCTTAACACGCTCGCACCTCTCATCGTGCCCCCTCGTTATGCGCTCGCCCGCGACCGGGTGCGCCATGTCGGCGACCCCGTCGCACTCCTCGTCGCCGAGACTCGCGATCTAGCCCGCGAGGCCGCGGACGCGATCGAGATCGACTATCGCCCGCTTGCATCCGTGGTCGATGGGCCGGCAGCACTTGCCGCTGGGGCGCCGCTCGTGTGGGACGAAATCTCCAGGAACCTTTCTTATCGCTTCCAGAAAGGCGACCGGGAGGCGACCCTGGCGGCGTTCGCGAGGGCGAGCCACACGGTCGAGATCGAGCTCGTAAACAATCGCGTGATCGTGGTGCCGATCGAGCCGCGGGCGGCGATCGGAAGCTACGACATGGCGTCCGACAGGCTGCACCTGCTCTTGACAGGGCAAAACGTTCACGGCATCAGGCGGCAACTCGCCGAGTTCGTCTTTCGCGTGCCGGAGGATCGCATCGCGGTCACCGCACCCGATGTCGGCGGCGGTTTCGGGATGAAGAATTTCCTTTACCCCGAATGGGTGCTGGTCTTGTGGGCGGCACGCCGTTTCGGCCGACCGGTCAAATGGATCGGCGAGCGCACCGAGGATTTTGTGAGCTCCACGCAGGGCCGTGACAATAACACCCGCGCGCGCCTGGCACTCGACGGCACCGGCCGGTTCCTGGCGCTGGAAGTGTCGACGATCGCCAATCAGGGCGCTTATCTCTCCTCCTACGGCCCCCTCAGCGCGACGACAGCGCCCTCGACGGCGATGGGCGGTGTCTATGCCATCCCTGCGATTTTCATGGACGTCCAGGGTGCTTTCACGAATACCGTCCCGGTCGACGCCTATCGGGGTGCGGGCAAGCCGGAAGCAAACTATCTCATCGAGCGGCTTGTCGACCTCGCGGCACGCACGATCGGGTTCGATCCGTTCGAATTGCGACGCCTCAACGTCATCGACAAACTTCCGTATCGCAGCGCGCTCGGCATGCTGATCGATAGCGGCCGCTTTGGCGAGAATATCGCCGATGCGGCAATCCATGCCGACCGCTCGGGATTCGACGCGCGAAAAAAAGCGGCTGCGCAGCAGGGACGATTGCGCGGTCTCGGGGTCGCGTGCTTTCTCGAGACTGCGCGGGGACAGCCGAACGAGCGCGCGGAAATTCGCTTCGATGCCGACGGCCGTGTCTCGCTTGTGGTTGGGACCCAATCGAACGGCCAGGGCCACGAGACGAGCTACGCTCAAATCGCGTCGGACCTGCTCGGTTTGCCGCTTGAATCGTTCCGCCTCGTTCAGGCCGACACAGGGATGGTGAAAAGTGGCGCTGGACACGGTGGCGCTCGATCGATGCATCTCGGCGGTGGCGCTCTGGTGAAGGCGGCCCACAACGTGATCGCGAAGGGCCGCGCGATTGCCACACACCTTCTGCAAGCGCTCGGCTCCGAAGTCGGCTTCGCGAGCGGCCGCTTCACCGTATCGGGCACCCAGCGCTCGATCGGAATACTCGATCTCGCGCGCGCCGCGCGGGACCCGGCCAATTTGCCCGACGGCATCGGACCTGGACTCGATGACCACGCGGACAATATTTCGGACCTTTACACCTTTCCGAATGGCTGCCACGTCGCCGAAGTGGAGATCGACCCGGATACGGGTGTCGTTACCGTCGAGCGCTATACCGCCGTCGACGATTATGGACGCCTAATCAATCCGCTCTTGACCGAAGGACAGGTGCAAGGCGGTCTCGCCCAGGGCATCGGTCAAGCACTCCTCGAACATACCGTTTACGACCCGCGGTCCGGCCAACTCCTGAGCGGATCGCTCATGGATTACGCCTTACCCCGTGCGGACGACTTGCCGAATTTCGATCTCGCCTTCGTCGAGGAAGAGACACAGTCAAACCCGCTCGGCGTCAAGGGTAGCGGTCAAGCAGGGGCCATGGCAGCACCCCAGGTCATCCTCAATGCGGTGATGGATGCGCTCGCCCCTCTCGGGATCCGACATCTCGACATGCCGGCCACGCCGGAACGGATTTGGCGTGCCATTCGAGCTGCTCGGAATTAGCGCCGTGCGCCATATTTGCCGCCTCAATCGAAATTTGGCTGCGGCGGCGCCAAAGGTTCAGCGCCATCGGAGGATGACTGGCGCGTGGGCATCACCGGTTCCGGCTCGGTCATGAGCGTCTGAAACGACGGCGCCAGATCGTGGAAGAGCTGCACGGCAAGGGCACTCGTGAAGTGATAATCGGCCGACTTGGCGCCCGGTACGTAGGCGGTGACGGTCCCGAAAAAGCGATCGCCGATGAAAAACACGAACGTTGCCGTACGATCGACCGGCCGGGATTCGATAAGCCGATGGTCCGCGGCGAAACGCTCGAAGCGATTGTCGCCGGTTCCGGTCTTGCCGCCGATCGGTGGTGGGTCCGTGTTCAAGACCGCGAAGCTGTCTCGCGCCCGGACGGCGGTTCCGTGCTCGACGACCCCCAAGAGTGCGCGCCGCACCGTGGCGGCGATTTCGGGATCGAGCACTTGCTCGGGTGCGGGCGGTTGGAATGCGAGATTGGTCTCGTAGGGGGTATCCGCGGCGAAGTGAAGGCGCTCGAGGCGCACTGTCGGCACCCGCACGCCGTTCCCCACGATGATGCCGATGAGTTCGGCGAGGGCGTCGGGCCGATCGCCCGAACTTCCGATCGCTGTCGCATAGGAAGGTACCAATTGCCCGAACGGGTATCCGAGCCGACGCCAATCGTCGAGAATGGAATTGAATGCGTCCTCTTCGAGAAGGATGCGGATCCGCGCATTCTGCTTTTGCGTGTTGCTCGTCTTGAAGAGCCAACGGTAGACTTCCTGCCGCTCAACGTTACTTGCACCGAGCATTTCAGTGCGGCCCGCCTTGGGATGGTCCTGGAGGTAATTGACGAGCCATAGTTCAAGCGGATGGACGCCCGCGAGAAAACCCCGGTCCGGGAGGGAAAACCGATCCGGCGCGTAGTCGGCGTAGAGCTTGGCGAGAACCGCGTCGTCGAGCGGCTCACCGGAGAGGCGATTGTGCAGGAAATCCTGAAATGCGCGGAAATCGGCGTGCGGCTCAACCGAGCGGAACACGACCGCGAGCCGCCGTGGGACCGGGCGTGTCCGGCTGACGAGCCGGCTGACCGCCTCCTGGGGCGTCAGACCGTGATAGTCGTCGTAGAACCGGTTGAGATAGGTCCGGCCCTCCTGGTCTGCGAACCGGCTGAGATAGAGCCGTCGTTCCGGATCATCGCGATCCGATAGCAGGACCTGCGTTTGCCCCTCGGCGCGCACAATGTAATACCTCACCATATCGCGCATGAGGCGGATAAAGACGAGATTGACCGAATGCTGGAACGCATCGTTCACGCTCAGCACTTTGCCGTCGTCGCTGCGCTCGAAGTTGCGGAACACGTGAATACCGCCGCCCGTGAAAAACTCCTCGCTGGGATTGGCGGAGTACGTCCGCCCCATGGCACTGTCGAGCATCGCTTGCAGTCGTCGATCGGGTGAAGCCGCAAGGTATCCGAGCGCCCAGTGGGTGAGGGGGTCGCGGGCATTCGCCTCGGCGTTCTCGATCTCGCGCGGGGAAAGGCCTGCATATTGTCGATGAAGGGCCGCGACGATTTCGAGATAGCTGATAAGTGTGCGCAGCTTCGCCGTCGAACCCAGAATCAACTTGGCGCCCGAATTGATATCGAAGGGCTCGTTCAGGCTATCGGCCTGCAGGCGGACGAAGTTGCGATCCGCACCCCGTTCGTAAAGCACGACACTGTAGTTGATCCGGGCCGGGTCCTCGTTCCCAAGCATGTGGAATCCGACAAGGCCGAGCGAGCGCACGAAATTTCGGTCGCCGAGATGGGAAAGCACATCGGTGACCTGTCGTTGAGCGGCGGTGTCGAGCGTCGTCTCGACCGAAAGATCGACGCGATCGAGATCGTAAAGGCTCGGAATGTGGAGGAGGGAGAGCAGCTCCGTGCGCGTTGCGTCGGTGGCCTTTCGCTCGACGAATTCGGTAACACCCCTGACGCCGGGGCTTTCCTGAATACGGGGCGATACCTTGACCGCGGCGCGATACAAGGCAGGGTCGATAACACCCGCCATCGCTAAAAGATCGAGGTATTTTGCGTTCAGGACTTCGAGCCCTTCGCGATTGCCTGGCAGATAGTATGACGGGCGGCGCTGCGCAAGGAGCAAACTCAGGACCTGCCGGTACACGAGTGCCTTGACGCGTAGAGCCGACGCATCGAGCGCCGGTGCGGCGAGGACGCGATTGGCGGACGCGAAATCGGTGCCATACCAAGCATGCAACCCATCGCCGAGCCCGATGACTTCGCCGAAATTCGGTCGGGAACCAAGGGGCGTCGAATTCAAATAGGCGACGACGATCTGTCGACGTGCGGCGGTTGTGTCGGAGCCATCGAGATATGCACGAGCGGCAGCACTGACCATCTGGCGAAGTTTGTCGTGCGCAGAATCGGTGCGACCGCCAGCCGAGTGCCGGAATTTCTCAAGCTGTGTCGCAAGCGTACTGGCGCCACCCTCCTTGATATGGGGATCGATCGCGTGCGCGATCTGACCGGCGACTGCCAGGGACAGACGATCCCATTCGACCGCGGGATCGAGCGTGGGGTGGTCCGGGTCGAGGAGATGGCGGTTTTCGATGAAGAGGAGCGTGTCGACGACGAGAGGGGGGATCGCTTCGAAGCTGTCGTAGGTGCGCTCGGGGACCCGACTCGCATAAAGGGGCGAATGCATCCGATCGAAGATCGTCAGGCCGCCAAAGGATTTCTCGTGATAGAGCGCATAGCCGCCGAGGGCGATAAACTCGGCAAGGGCCGGGGAGGGCCGTGCTGCGCTCTCGACCGTGTAATGTTTTGTATTGAGCGACTCGACGAATGCGGCGAGCCGCGTGTAGCCGAGCCGATCGTCATACGGCCCACCGTTCGGCGCATGCGTCGTTTCGGACACGCCGTGCTCGACCCGAAACGCCATGCCTTGGGTGACGCGGGTGAAAAGAAGCGACTGAAGATAGGACGTTTCCAGTTCGAGCGAGACGATCCAGCCGACTCCGGCAAGGGTGGCCAGCCGAAGGACCCAAAGGAAAATGGTCGTGGAAACGGCCTGACCACGCCGCTTGCCCCGCGCCTTCGGTGCGGACTCCCGCATCGGTTGAGCGGGCAGGTCCGCGGAACCCAATGGTACTTCGGTCATTGTCCCGAACCCTGGTCCTTACCTGGAATATCAATTATATACGAAATCCATAATTTAGTGTTCTCAACTTTAGAGAGAGTAATGGTTAACAGCGCTGTTCGGGGTGGCGGGCGAGGGATAGGAACGGGGGGATTGAGGCGCCTGCGAAAACTCGAGCGCTCGCGACAATGCCTTTGCCGGTTTTTGGCAATACCAATCTTCCCCAGGAGCATCGCCATGATCCTCGTACGCGTACGAAACTGGCTTTCAAAGGCCGAGATCACATCAGTTAATTATTTAATTTTGCTTACTTCTTTTGCGTACGTATATCTTGACTAGCCGTAAAGATAGGCTCGATCGGGACGCGTACGGGCCGCTCATGAGCCAGCGCCGCGCTGCGACCAGGCCGCGTCGGCATTACGGAAAGGTGGGTACACAGGGCGGCGGCGCGAGAGGGATTTGTCGGGACTGGTCTACCGTTGCAGTTTTTGGGCGCCCCAAAAAAAAAGGGTCCTAACCGTTCCCAGAACAGCCAACTCGAGCGCCAGCCGATTGTGCCCCTCGATCTGCGTGACCGGCTGACGAACCGACAGGGGTATGGCACGCTTTGCGGGGTCGAACCAGCTGCCCGCGGATTTGCGCTTCACGAAATCGATTGGCATGATAAGCAGGTTGGCATGGCGGCGATGGGGGGCGAGGCATGTCGACACCGAAAAAGCTGAGCAGCGTTGCCGTGATCGGCAACGGGATCATTGGCCACGGCATGGCGGAGGTCTTCGCCGCATCCGGGCTCAAGGTGCATTTGATCGGGCGGAGCCAAGCGAGTCTTGCGAGCGCGCTGAAGCGCATCGAGACAAGCCGGGAGGCTTTTCGACGTAATGGTCTTACGACCAAGGCCGAGGTGCGGGCAACGCTCGGGCGGATTGCGGTCTCAACGAGGCTCGAGGACGCGGCCGGTGCCGAGCTCGTGGTCGAAGCGGTTCCGGAAAATATGGAACTCAAGCTCGACATCTTCGGCCGGCTCGACCGCGTCGTTGCACCCACTACCGTGCTTGCATCGTCGAGCGGACATCCGGCGAGCGAACTCGTAGCCCGGGTGCGTCACCGCGGGCGCGTCGTGGCGACGCATTTCTGGTATCCTCCGCAACTCATCCCCCTCGTCGAGGTTTGCGCGGGGCCCCAGACCGATGTCGACGTCGTCCCCTGGGTATGCGGTGTATTACGCCGTGCGGGAAAAGAGCCCGTCGTGATCGACCGGGAGGTCCCCGGCTTCATCGGCAACCGGATCCAGTTCGCGGCCTTGCGCGAAGCGTGGTCGCTGTGGGCCGCGGGCGCTGCTTCCGCCGAGGCGATCGACGCAGTCGTCCGTTACAGCATCGGCCGCCGCCTTGGCGTGACCGGCCCGATCGAGTCGGCCGATCTCGGCGGGCTCGACACGATGGTAAATTTCGCCCGCTTCCTCCAGCCAACCCTCGATGTGCGACCCGAACCGCCGTCCGAAGTGGCGAAGTTGGCCGCCGAGGGCCATCGTGGTCAGCCAAGTGGCCGCGGGATATATGATTGGCAGAAGCGCGACGGCGACGCCCTGCTCGCCGCTCGGCGCGCGGAACTCTTCCGATGGTTGAAGGCCGACAAAGCGGGAGCTGGCAAGCCCAAGACGCCTGCGACCGCAAGGGCGCCGCGTGCGAAGCGTGCGACGAAGAAGGTGGTGGGGAGGAAGCGCTTGGCAAAGGGAGGCCGCCGTGGCCGATAACGATGATCTCTTCACGGGCGACTTCGCGACCAACCCTTATTGGTGGGATGAGGCTCCCCCGCTCAAGCTCGATTCCGGCAATCTGCCCTCGAAGGTCGATGTCGCCATCGTTGGCGCCGGGATCACGGGGCTCAATGCTGCACTCCCCTGGCCCGGGCAGGCCGTAGCGTCGCGGTGGTCGACGCGGGCGACCTCGGGCAAGGGGCCAGTTCGCGGAACGCCGGCTACGTCGGCCGCAGTCTGAAGCACAGCTTCCGCTCGTTGGTGCGCCGCTTCGGCATCGCGCGCGCGGTTGCGGTCTACAAGGAAATGCAGGCTGCGTTCGACACCGTATCGGAGGTCATCACGTCCGAGCAGATCGCATGCCGCTTCAAGCGATGCGGGCGACTCGTTCTCGCGCGCTCGCGCGCTCAACTCGAGGATCTGGGCGAGGAACTATCTCTCCGGCGCCAACATCTCGGCGACGAATTCGAACTTTATCAGCGAGATCGACTGCCCGAGGAAATCGTTACGCATGCATTCCGGGGTGGTGCTGTCATTCCGGATCTTGGCTCACTGCATCCCGGCCTTTATCAGCGCGGGTTGCTCGAGCGCGCCCGATCCGCCGGCGTGCGGCTGAATGGCGAAACCGCCGTGACCCGCATCGAGCCCCTCGGCAAAGGGCCGGGATTCTCGCTCACGACCGCTCGCGGCCGCATCGCGGCGCGCGATGTACTCGTCGCGACCAACGGCTATAGCGGCACCGCTTTCCCGTGGTTACAGCGCCGTCTTGTTCCCTTCGACGCCTATATGGTTGCGACGGAACCGCTCGCGCCCGCCGTCATGGATCGGGTCCTGCCCAGGGACCGCACGGTCATCGATCATGCCTTCAATGTCATTTTCCTAAGGCGTTCGCCCGACGGAAGCCGCCTCTTGTTCGGCGGGCGCACGGGAAGCCGGTCGAGCGGGCTCAAGGCAAAAGCCGCCGAGCTCCATCGCCTGGCGACCATCCACTTCCCCGGCCTTGCCGACATCAAGATCGGCCACGCGTGGACCGGACGCTGTGCGGCCACCTTTGATCTCTACCCGCACATCGGAATGACGGATGGCATTCACTTCGCAGGTGGGTACTGTTTCGCGGGCGTGCCCATGGGGACTTATCTCGGCCGCAAGGCAGCCCAGCGTATCCTCCGCACGCGAGAGGGCGAGACCGTTTTCGCCGAACGGCCATTCCCTACGGTGCCGCTCTATACGGGAAATCCCTGGTTCGTGCCTCACGCGATGGCCGTCTACGACCTGCTCGATCGATGGGCGAGCAGGCGCTGAAGGCGATGTGAGCGAAGTGCGCCGCCGGTCCCTGCTCAGGCGCCCTCGGTCGGCCGCAACGAGATATCGAGCCACCCGAGCTCGTTGATCCCTGCGCGATCGCCTGCGTTGAGCAAGACGGTGGTCGTCTCGGCCTCGATGATCGCGGGACCGGCGATTTCCTGGCCCTCGACAAGGCGATCCATGTCGAACACGGGGACCTCACGCCAGCGCAAGAGATGGATCCTTCGACGACGGGGAACGGCCGCCCGTTCGCGGGGGGTCGCGGAGCGCTCCGCCGAAATGGCGGGGAGAGCGCCGACCGCAGCGACCCTGGCGTTCACGAGCACGACCTCCTGATCCGGAGCCGAATAAGTATAAAGCTCGGCGTGGCGTCGATGAAACCGCTCGACCATCGACTCGAGAACGCGTTCGCCCTGCCAATCGACGTCGTCGAGCGGCACGTCGACCTCGAAAATTTGTTCGCCGTAGCGCATCTCGGCCGAGCGTTGCGCGCGGATGGCGCCGCCGAACCATTTACCGAGCTTGCCGCACGCCTCCTGCTCCATCCGCTCGAAGACACGACGTACGCGGCGGCTGTCCAGCCGCGTTGCGTCGCCCACGTGGGTGCGGCTCACTTCATAGCGCAGATCCATTCCCAGCATGCCCCAGGCGGATAAGACCGACGCGATCGCCGGGACGATGACCCGGTCGAGTTCGAGTTGCCGTGCCACCTCGACGGCGTGAATTCCCGCGGCACCGCCGAAACTCAGAAGTGCGAAGCGGCGCGGATCGACGCCGCGCCGCACCGTCATCAACCGTATGCCCTCGGCCATCCGGGCGTTGACGACGCGATAGATTCCGGCGGCCGCGGCGATCCGATCGATGCGAAGGGCTTTCGCGACCCGGTCGACGGCCCTTTCCGCTTCGGCTTTGTCGAGGCGGCGTTGCCCGCCGAGGAAGTTATCGGCATCGAGATAGCCGAGCACGAGGTTGGCATCGGTGACCGTCGCGGCGCTGCCGCCCGTCCCGTAACAAGCGGGTCCGGGATCCGCACCCGCACTTTGCGGCCCGACATGAAGCGAGCGGCCCGTATCGACTCGTGCGATCGAGCCGCCGCCAGCGCCGATGCTGATGATGTCGAGGCTGCGGAGCGCTATTCGCTGCCCCGCAAGACTGCGCTCGGCCGTGAGTGCCGGCTCGCCGTTGGAAATAAGCGAAATGTCGGTGCTGGTTCCGCCCATGTCGAAGGGTACCAGGTCCTTCACACCAAGAAGTTCGGCCACGCGTCGTGCCGCCGCCACGCCACCTGCGGGACCGGAGAGAACCGTGCCGACGGCGAGGCGTGCCGCCTCCTCGACGGGGGCGATCCCGCCGTGGGAAAGCACGATGAAGAGCGGACCGCGAAATCCCGAGCCGACAAGGTGCTTCTTCAGGCTAAGGAGATAGCGCCTGACCGTCGGCCCGACATAGGCATTCACGATCGTGGTCGAGATGCGCTCGTACTCCTTGATCTGCGGCAGCACGTCGCTCGAGAGCGAGACGAACGCGTCCGGCATCGCGCGTTTGAGGTGCTTGCGCGTTGCAAGTTCGTGCCGGGGATCGCGGTAGGCGTGGAGATAGCAAACCGCGACGGCCTCCACACCCGCTCGTTTCAGCGTTGCAACCGCCTGTGCCAGCGATCGCTCGTCGAGCGGGCGGAGGACGCTACCGTCGTAGCGCAGCCGCTCCTTTACGCCGAGGCGAAGATGGCGCGGCACAAGCGGCTCGGGCGGCGGCAGGCGGAGGTTGTAGCGATCCTCCTTCAACCCCTCCCGCATTTCGATCACGTCGCGGTGTCCCTCGGTCGTGAGGAGTCCAACCATTGCACCCTTGCGCTCGAGCAAGGTGTTTGTCGCGACCGTCGTGCCGTGAACGATGCGCTCCGCGCGCGCAAGGAGTTCCCCAAGCATGAGATTGAGACGCTTGGCGAGGTTGTTCAAGCCGTCGATGACGCCGAGCGATTGATCGGCCGGTGTCGTAGCCGCCTTGGCAAACGTTGTCTTGCCGTTGCCATCGACCGCGACGACGTCGGTGAATGTCCCGCCGACATCGACGCCGATCGTCAGTCGAGCGTCCGGCACCCGACCGCGCGCCACGGCCACGATCCGCCCCACCTTAATGTCCGCCGCGGCTCGACCTGCGCCCGCGCTTGCGTTTGCGGCGGCTGCCCTTCGGGGCAGACGTTTTCTTTTGCGGTGTGGCCGTTGTATAGCCAAGAAGCCGGTCGCGCGCCCTGGCCGCTGCGGTACGCTTTTCGGGCGCACCCCATCCACCCCCGCCGCCCGAGTGAACCTCGATTACGTCGCCGGCACGAATGACGATCCCCGTCTCTTTGGTCTTGAGCATGCGAGGCTTTCGTCGCTTCGAACGCAGGCGATAGCTATGCGGCAAGCCATCCCGACCGCCGAAGAGCCCGCAGGCACCGTGACGGACGCCATCGCCGGCGGTGTTTCCAACGGCTTCCTTCGAGGTCTGCACGACAAGCTCGAGGTCGCACCCGGCTCCGCCGCGATACTGCCCATCGCCACCCGACCCGGCGCGAAACTCGTGCTTTTCGAAGAAAAGGGGAAAGCGCACTTCGGCGACTTCGACGCTGCCGAATTTGATTCCGCCGACCGAATGCCACTCTCCCGCGGACGGCCAGCCGTCGCCCATCGACGACGCGCCGCCGCCGGGGCGGGCTTGAAAAAGATGCCAGATGAAACCGCGCTCCGTGCGTGGATCCTCACCCTGGATGGCGATGCGAAATCGCCGGCCCCATCCCGCCATCGCCTGCTTGGGGCAAGCGGGCGCAAGCGCCTTCACCACGGCTTCGACGATTTCATTCGCGCAATGACTCGTGCAAAGGGTCACGGGCGCTCCCGATTCCGCCCACACCACGGTGCCGGGCCGCGCCGTCACCTTGAGCGGCCTGAACGTTCCATCGTTCTTGGGCACCTCCGGATCGATCAAGTAGGCGAACGCCATCGCGACGGACGACTGCATGTTCGCGTGGGAGGAATTGACGAAGCCGATGACTTGGGGATCCGATTCCGTGAGATCGATTTCAACTGTACTGCCGCGCTTCGTCGCCTTCGCGATAATGCGGATATCCTCTGCACCATGGCCGTCGTCGTCGAGAATCGCTTCCCCGTGGTAAACGCCGTCGCGCCAGCCCGAGACAATGGCCCGGGTCTGCGCCTCGGCCGCATCGAGCATCGCCTCGATCCCCGCCTCGACCGTGGGCCGCCCGAGTTCGGCCAGAAGTGCCAGCATACGACGCTCGCCTACCCGTGCCGCCCCGACCATCGCCGCGAGATCCCCGCGGAAATCGCGCGGATGACGGACGTTGAGAACGAGGGTCTCGAGCACGTCCTGGCGAAGCTTGCCCGCATCGTAGAGTCGAAGCGGAGGAATACGCAAACCCTCCTGCCAAACCTCCGTCGCACCAGGATTGTAGCCGCCGTGCGTAGCGCCGCCGATATCGCCCTGGTGGGCGCGCACGATGGTCCAGTAGAGATGTCGCTTGCCGTCGAAAACGGGGACGAATCCAGTCACGTCCGGCAAATGGCTTCCACCGTTGTAGGGGTCGTTCAGCAGGATGACGTCCCCGGGCTGCACCTTGTCGCGGAACACCTCGCGCACCGCACGGGCGGCCCACGGGATGGCGCCCACATGCACGGGTATGTGCTCGGCCTGGGCAATGAGCCTGCAGTTCGTGTCGCAAATCGCCATCGAGAAGTCGCGGCTCGAATTGAGAATCTGGGAATAGGACGTGCGCAGCATCGCCTCCCCCATTTCCTCGACAATCGAGAAGAGCCGGTGCTGAATGACCGAGCGCGTGATCGGATCGACCGAATTGGTCATACCATGCATTGCGTTTTTTCCGTGTGCGAGCCCAGAAATCTTGCCGCTGTTGCCGCGCGGAGGTCTGCTGGATTCGGGTTCCGACGGGTCACTCACCCGCACTCATTTCGGCTGCGAGCGACTCCGCACCGTTAGGGGATGCTGCGCTTCGATTACGAAAATGGAGCAGCTTTGCATAGCCGAAGAGATTGACGTTGCGGACATCGATGGGGTCGAGCTCGTCGATGCCGCCGATCGACGCCAGATCGAGATTGGTGCGAAAGCCGATTTCGGCCGAGAGCGGGGCCATGGCCTTCTCGAAGCGCCGAATGAAGGGGTGGCGGGAGGCGAAATGATTGACGATCACGATGTCGCCGCCGGGCACGCAGACGCGGCGCATCTCCGCCAGAAGACGTTCCGGCGAGGGCGTGACGCCGACGATGTACATGGCCACGACCGCATCGAAATCGTGGTCGGGAAAGTCCATCTGCTCGCCATTCATCTCGATCAGGGCCTCGACATGGCCCAGATTGAGCTGGGCCACGCGCCGCCGGGCTTTCTTAAGCATCTCGGGGCACACATCGATGCCGACGACGCGGGTGCCCGGGTGATAAGCCGAAAGCGACAGGCCGGTGCCAACGCCGAGTTCCAGGACTCGCTGCCCGGGCTTTAGTTGGGCTGCCGCTATTGCAGCGCGTCGGCCGGGCTCGAGGACGGGACCGAACAAAAAATCATAGATCCCGGAATAATGCCGATAGGTCTGTTTGATGGTTTTGAGATCCATAAGCTGGGACATGAATCGTTTTTCCCTCAGTGAGGCGGCCGGGATCGTTTGTCGGCCAACGAACCTTCAAGCGCCATTATGCCTCGGTGCGACCCGAAGATCGAGCCGGTTACCGGGCTATACTAGTGTGGTGGATTTGAAGTTCCTATGATTTTGGCGCCAACCACGATTGGGCACTTCAAATTCGAAGACCACGCTAGCCGACTCGTTCCATTGCGGGGGATTTTGCCCGGCGAGGGTGGCGATTTGTCGAACGTCCCTCAAACCGTTACGCTCTCGCCTCAGGCAACGTTCTCGGCGCGTTGTGGCATCCCTGCCCCAACGTCCGGAAATCGAGGAAGCGCATGGCCCAGCAATCGCACCACCAGCCCAAGGCTTACCATAACCAACGGTTCCTGGAGAGCCGGGACGCACGCGCCTTGCGTATTTTGGCCGAATATCTCGAGCCCCTTTACCGCTTCCAGCGGCACAACGTGCAGGACACGATCGTGTTCATGGGCTCGGCCAGGATAAAGTCGATGGAAACGTCGAGCGCAGCTCTCGCCGAGGCGGAAAGGAAAGGCGAGGGGGTCGAGGCGGCGCGCACGGCAGTCGAGCTGTCAACCTATTACGAGGCTGCGCGCGAGCTTGCCCGTCGCTTGACCGAATGGTCGAAAAATCTCGGGAACGAAGAGCGCCGCTTCGTCGTTTGCACCGGTGGAGGCCCTGGGATCATGGAGGCGGCCAACCGCGGGGCGTCCGAAGCGAAGGGGATCAATGTCGGGTTGACCATCTCGATCCCGAACGAGGAATTCTACAACACCTTCGTGAGTAGGGAGCTCCATGTGCACTTCCACTATTTTTTTATGCGTAAGTTCTGGTTCGTCTACCTCGCGAAGGCGGTCGTATTGTTTCCCGGTGGCTTTGGCACGCTCGACGAGCTATTTGAAATCCTCACACTTGTGCAGACCCGCAAGATGCGCAAGCCGATGCCGATCGTCCTGTTCGGAACGAAGTTTTGGGACGAAGTCGTCAATCTCGACGCCCTCGTGCGATATGGAACGATCAGCCCCGAGGACGTCCACCTCTTCCATCGCACGAATTCGATCGACGAAGCCTACCAACTGATCACCCATGGCTTGACCGACTTCGCACTAGGCAGCCCCGGCCCGACCCTCTAACGGAACTGCCGTCAGGCGCTCGCGACCGCACTCAGCGCTCGAGAATCGTCCGCAGGAAGTCGCGCGTGCGCCTTTCGCGCGGCGCCCCGAACATCGTCTCGGGTGCGCCCTCCTCGACGATAGCCCCGTCATCAATGAAAATGACGCGCGAAGCGACTTGCCGCGCGAAATTCATTTCATGCGTTACGACGAGCATGGTCATTCCCTGTCTGGCAAGGGCGCGCATGACGGAGAGCACCTCCGCGACCAGCTCAGGATCGAGGGCACTCGTCACTTCGTCGAACAGCATCGCCTTGGGCTCCATGGCGAGTGCTCGCGCGATCGCCACGCGCTGCTGTTGGCCCCCCGACAGTTCCTCGGGGTAGGAGTCGGCCTTTTCCGTGAGGCCCACTTGCGCGAGCAGCTCCCGGCCGCGTTCCGTCGCCGCCGGCTTTGGCTTGCGCAGTACGTGGACGGGTGCTTCGATGATGTTCTCGATAACGGTCAGGTGCGGGAAGAGGTTGAACTGCTGAAAGACCATACCGACCTGGGCGCGGACGGCGGCGATGGCGCGGTTCGAATGGGAGCGGAAGGCCCCCTGGACCTCGTCGCGGTAGACGAGCTGTCCATCGATGCGGATACGGCCTCGTTCGGCGACCTCGAGATGATTGATGCAGCGTAGAAGCGTGGACTTCCCGCTCCCCGAGGGACCGATGACGCACACGACCTCACCCACGGTCACGGTGAGGTTGATGCCCTTGAGAACGTGGCGCGCCTGAAAATACTTGTGCAGGTCCTCGACTTCCACCATTGGCGGTGCGGCATCCGAGGCCATCGTCTTCACGTCCGCTTCCGCCGGTAGCCGCGGCGCGTCATGCGCTCGAGGTATCCCACGACGCGTGCGGCGGGAAAGCTCACGACGAAGTAGAGAACGCCGGTCACCGTGTAGAGCGTGAAGTACTGAAAATTGCGCGCCGCGAGAATCTGAGCGGTGAACACTACTTCCTGGATGCTGACGACCGAGCACAAGGCCGTGTCCTTGAAGAGCCCGATGAAATAATTCCCGAGTGCCGGAATGACGATGCGTATCGCCTGTGGGAGGATGATTCGGCGCATCGCGAGCGCGTGGGTCATCCCAAGAGCCGCGGCGGCGTCGTGCTGGCCGCGGGAAATCGCCTGGATTCCGCCGCGATACACCTCGGAGATATAGGCGGAATAATTGAGCGAGAGGGCGATCACGCCGGCTGTGAAGGAGTCGAGTCGGATGCCGATCTCCGGCAGCACGTAATAGACATAGATGAGCTGCAACAGAAGTGGCGTGCCGCGGATCACCTCGATGTAACCCTTGATGAACCAGCGCAGCAGTCCGTATCGTGACAGGCCGCCGAGGGCGACCAAAAGGCCGAATACGAGGCTGATCACGATGACGACGATCGTGAGTTGGACCGTCATCAACAGGCCCGCAAGTAGCGGCCCGAAGTTCGCGAGCGCGATTTCGAGATTGAAGAGTTCCATGGCGAAGGATCAGTTGGGCGCGTGATCGGCCGGGGTGCCAGGCACCCCGGCCGCCGCCCCTGTCAAGGATTGAGCTTATAGAAGACCAGGTTGCGGTCGCTCAGCCCATATTTCTTCAAAATGTAGCTGACTTGCCCGTTGGCCCGCATTTCGGCCAACGCTTGGGTATAAGCGGAGCGCAACGTGCAGTCTTCCTTGCGCACGGCAAAGCGCGCCATGCCATAGCCGCCACCGTTGATGATGTCGTCGGGGGCGGCGATGTTCCAAAGCGGCTCGAGATTGTTGCCCGGATTCGTCTTGTTGAATTGGAGATAGACCAGATCGTCTTCGAGCACGGCCTCGAGGCGGCCCTGGTTCAGGCTCTGCAGTTCTTCGACCTCGGCCTTGAAGGGCTGCAGATCGGCCCCGACTTTGCGCAGGTAGAATTCCGCCGCCGAGCCGCTGATGCCGCCGACCTTCTTACCCTTTAGGTCGTCATAGGACTTGATGCCGAGGGGGTTGCCCTTGGCGACGATGATGACGGGTCCATACCAATAGGCCGGACCGCTGAAACTAATCACTTTGTCGCGCTCGGGCGTGTGGTGAATGTTTCCGGCGATCACATCCGTGCGTTTCGAGAGCAGTGCCGGAATTTGCGATTCCCAGGGCATCCATTCGATCTTGATGGTCTTCACACCCATCCAATCGAGTGCCGCCTTGTTGATGTCCCAATCGATTCCCGTCGGCTGCTTGGTTGATTCGTCGAGCCATGCCTCCGGCGGATTGTTGGAAAAGCCGAGTGTGACGCCGTCTTTTTGCGCTTTCGCCAACGAGCCATCGCCGCAATTATCGAACATCGGCTTGGATTCGTTGAAAAACGTCGGATCAGCGGCAACGGCGGCTCCTGCAATCAACGAACCCGCCAAGCCGAGAGCGAGAAAGATAGGGTGTGACATGCGCATTTTAAGCTCCTCCTCTGATTTTACGTTGCCGCGCCCTGCATGGGGGCCGGCCTTTATTCGCCGCATTGCCGGGATCGCGAGGACCGCGGGCAGGGGACACGAACGTTTTGCTGCCGCCGGTCTTGGACGCCGGCGCCGACGCACACGCTCGTTGCCCCCCTCTGGCTGCAGCCCGTGCGTGTATGACCGGTATTTCGCCGCTCACGAGGCGTTCTGACAGCGCAAAACATTAGCATAATTTCATATTGCAGAGCCAGTGGCTGCCGCAGCCGTGACCCCCTCGGTTCGCTCGACTTTGTAAAGTCGGTGACGCCCGGTGAAGATATTGCTCGATCGGCCGTTCGATACCGATACTTAATCCCTTTCTTGATTCGTCGTCATGGGCCGACGTAGCATCCGAGAGATATATCGATAAAATCTCACGCAGCGCTCGGCGCCGTCGTGTTTTTTGGGGGAGCACCATGGTGGAGGGAAGTGCGAGGCGGTCTCAAAACGTCATTCCGTCGCTTTTCCTCGATTTCATGCAGATGCAGCAGTTTGCCAAAAACCCCCTCGTCATAAAGGGGGGCGACGGGATTTATCTGACCGACGTGGAGGGCAATCGCTATATCGATGGGCTCTCGGGCGTTTTCGTCACGAGCCTCGGGCACGGGAACGCACCCGTCATCGACGCGATGGCCGAACAATTAAGGCGTCTCGCGTTCGCCCCCCCTCTTCACAGCACGAACCCGCCAGCTCTCGACCTGACCCAACTTCTGTTGCGCATTGCACCCGAAGGCGTCGGCGCTCTCAAATTCCTGAGCGGGGGATCCGAGGCAACCGAGTCGGCGATGAAGCTCGCGCGCCAATACCATCTGCAGACCGGACATCCGCGGAAATACAAGATCATCAGCCGCTACGGCGCTTATCACGGCGGCACGATGGGCGCCCTCTCGGCGGGTGGCGGGCGCGAGCGCAAATCGGTCTACGAACCCCTTGGCGTTGGGTTCATTCACGTGCATCCGCCCTATTGCTATCGATGCCCTTTCGACCAAAGCTACCCGTCGTGCGGACGGACCTGCGTCAAGCTGATCGAGCGGACCATCGAAGCGGAGGACCCGCAGACGGTCGCCGCCGTCATCGTCGAGCCGATCTCGATCTCGTCGGCGGGCTTCATGGTGCCACCGCCGGACTACCTGCAGCATCTTCGGGAGATTTGCGACCGCTACAACGTGGTCCTCATCTATGACGAGATCATCACCGGATTCGGA
>DASPOR010000134.1 GCA_035625915.1 Alphaproteobacteria bacterium
GGTTGCGGGCCCATATCAGGGGCGTCGGGGCGCCCGGGTGGGGTCCCGGCAAAGTCGCTGAACAAGGACTTTGCAACCATGTCCCGCGTGCCGTCGCTTTCGAGCCCGTTTCTCCTTGGCTTCGACGACCTCGAGCGAGCGCTTGACCGCGTCGCGAAGGGGGCCGACGGATACCCGCCGTACAATATCGAGCGGCTGGCCCGCGACGGCGACCGCCCTGAGCGGCTTCGCATTTCGCTGGCCGTTGCGGGCTTTACCCGCGACCAGCTCGACGTCACGGTCGAGGAGAAGGAGCTGATCATCCGAGGGCGCCAACAGGACGACAAAACCCGGCAATTCCTCCATCGCGGCATTGCCACGCGTCAGTTCCAGCGGACCTTCGTGCTGGCTGACGGTATGGAGGTACTGGGAGCCGACCTGAAAAACGGGTTGCTGGCGATCGATCTGGTGCGTCCGGAATCGGAGCGCATCGTACGAACCATTGCCATCAAGGACCGAGAGTGACGAACCGAGGGACTCGGACAAGAAAGGAATCGCGGGCAATGAATTCCGAACGTGTCGTTCCCATCTCGCCAGAAGCACTCGCCGGCCTAGGCGGCGGCAAGATCGCCTACATCAAGTCGATCCGCTCCGAGGACGTGCGTGCCCTGTTCCCACAGGCCCCGCAGCTGGCTCCGGGCTTAAAGCTGTTTGCGCTGCACGCGGCCGACGGCACGCCCATCATGGTGACCGATAGCCGCGAGGCCGCCCTCGCCAACGCCTCAGACCAAGAGCTCGAAACCGTCAGCGTCCACTAAACGCCAATTTAAGGATGCCGCGAGACGGCGCGTACGCGTCTCAGGCCGCGGCCGGCGGGGTCACGGTCAGGACCGCGTAGAGCGCTTCGGCATCACGGGACTCGCGAAGCTTGCGGGCGATATCGCGGTCGCGCAGCAACCGCGCGATCCGGGCCAAAGCCTTGAGATGATCGGCCCCGGCGCCTTCCGGGGCCAACAAGAGAAAAACCAGGTCAACCGGTTGACCGTCGAGCGCGTCAAAATCGACGGGGCGCTCCAGGCGCGCAAACAGACCGAACAGCCGCTCGAGCTTGGCAAGTTTCCCATGCGGAATGGCGATGCCGTTGCCGATCCCGGTCGACCCCAGCTTCTCGCGCTGCAGCAGCGTCTCAAAGACGCCACGCTCGTTCTGATCCGTCAGCTTCGCCGCCTTGGCAGCGAGCTCCTGGAGCGCTTGCTTCTTGCTGTTGACCTTCAGCGCCGGAATGACCGCATTCGGCGCGACGAGATCGTTGAGCGGCATGGATACCGGTCCGCGGATCGGAGGACCTTGCTGATGCATTGTGGGTAAAGGCGGCGGACCATAGGGACCGACCGTGTTGCCGTCAATGGGCGCCCGCGGCGGAAAGCGCCGGTGGATCGACCCAGCCAATATGCCCGTCCGGCCGGCGATAGACCAGATTGACACGCCCATGTCCGGCGTGCCGGAACACCACCGCGGCCGCGCCGGTCAGGTCGAGTTCCCGAACCGCGTCGCCGACCGAGAGTCGTTTGAGCGCGGTCATCGATTCGGCGACGATCGCGGGATTGACGGCGACGGCCGGCGCTTCGCTCTCAGGGGGCACCACGACCCCGTCGCTCGGCGCTGCACCCGTCACTTCGTCGCGACGGCTCGGATGATCTTTGAGGCGTCGCTTGTAGCGCCGCAACCGTTTCTCGATGCGCGTCGCGGCCTGGTCGGCGCTCGCATAAGCATCGGCAGCGACCGCCTTGGCTTCGAGAGTCATCCCGGAATCAAGATGCAAGGCGCATTCGGTACGAAATCCAAATCCGTCCTTGCCGATCGTCACGTGCCCAGAATAGCCCCCGTCGAAATATTTCTCCAACGCTTCGCCAATCCGTGCGCTCACTCGTTGGCGCAGGGCCTCGCCAATGGCGATGTTCTTTCCCGACACCCGAAACGCCATCTCCTTGCTCGCTTTCTTTCTGCCTCCGTGCTCCGCCCCCCGCACTCTTTAAAGAGTCCACTCAAGCAGCTGCGCCGTCAAGTCGATGCGCAGCCGTCAGGTCGTCGCGCCGACCGCGCCCTGCTTATCCCGCCGGCGTTGAACCGATGAGGGAATCCGCATCGCTTCCCGATATTTTGCGACGGTACGCCGCGCAATGTCGATGCCGGCTTCCCGCAGCTTCTCCACGATGGTGTCGTCGGACAGAATATGCTGCGGCTGTTCGCCGTCGATCAAAAGCTTGATGCGATGCCGCACGGCTTCGGCCGAATGTGCTTCGCCGCCGTC
>DASPOR010000135.1 GCA_035625915.1 Alphaproteobacteria bacterium
CACCGTCGCGGATTTACGCCAGGCGGTCGCCGGCAACAGCGACAACTGGACCTTGAGTATCCGTCGCGGCGACAGGGTGCTCTCGGTCACCGTCCGAGGGTGATGAGCCTCTTCGAGGATCAGGCCCCAAGACCGCTTGCGGATCGGCTCCGTCCGCACCGGCTGTCGGAAGTGGTAGGCCAGGACCATCTGCTGGGACGCGACGCGCCGATCGGCCGCATGGTGGCGCAGCATCGCCTTGCCTCGATGATACTCTGGGGACCGCCCGGCTGCGGCAAAACCACCATTGCGCGACTGCTCGCGGATGCCACTTCGATGCATTTCGAGCCGCTTTCGGCAGTGTTTTCGGGCGTTGCCGACCTGCGAAGGATTTTTGACGCCGCAAGAAAGCGGCGCGAAATGGGCGAGGGAACGCTCCTCTTCGTCGACGAAATTCACCGCTTCAATCGTGCCCAGCAGGACGGCTTCCTGCCCTATGTCGAGGACGGTACCGTCATCCTCGTTGGTGCAACCACGGAAAATCCTTCCTTCGAGCTCAATGCGGCCCTGCTCTCGCGCTGCCAGGTCCTGGTCTTGCGCCGCCTCGACGACGCGACCCTCGAAATTTTACTCGCCCGTGCGGAAGCAGCCGAAGGGCGAAAACTTCCAATCGATACGGACGCACGCGCCGCCCTTCGCGCGATGGCTGACGGCGATGGACGCTTCGTCCTCAATCTGGCCGAGGAGCTTTTCGCCCTGAAGGCCGTCAAGCCGCTGGATACCCAGGCGCTCATGCAAGCCGTGCAGCGGCGGGCCCCGCTTTACGACAAATCTCAGGAAGGCCACTACAACCTCATCTCCGCCCTTCATAAAAGCCTCCGTGGCTCGGATGCGGACGCCGGGCTTTATTGGTTGGCGCGGATGCTCGCGGGCGGGGAAGATCCCCGGTACATCGCACGGCGCCTCACGCGTTTTGCCGTCGAGGATATTGGCCTCGCCGACCCAAACGCCCTGCCTCAGGCGCTCGCCGCCTGGGAAGCTTACGAACGACTCGGCTCACCCGAGGGTGAGCTTGCAATCGCACAACTGGTGATTTATCTCGCCACGTCGCCGAAATCGAATTCGGCTTATGCGGCGATGGGCTCCGCAATGCGCGCGGCCAAGGAGACGGGATCGCTCACGCCTCCCATGCACATCCTCAATGCGCCAACCAGACTCATGAAGGACTTGGGCTACGGCAAGGGCTATGCCTACGATCACGACGAAGCCGATGCGTTTTCGGGCCAGAACTATTTCCCGGATGGTATGGCGAGGCAGATTTTTTACATGCCCGCCGAGCGCGGTTTCGAACGTGAGATCAAGAAACGCCTCGAATATTGGGCGCGCCTGCGCGAGAAAAAACAGGGCGGAGATTCGTGAGGGGCATGGTCGAGATACTTGCCGTTCGCGAGGAGGAGGCGGGGCAGCGCCTTGACCGGTGGTTCAAGCACCGATTTCCAGCACTCGGTCACGCGCGCCTGGAAAAACTCCTGCGTACCGGCCAGATCCGCATCGATGGCAAGCGTGCCAAGGCGGGTGCGCGCCTCGAGGCAGGACAAAGTGTTCGCATTCCGCCTCTGGGTGCGTTCATTTCAGACGACGCCCGTCCGCCCGACAAAGGCCGTGACACGATCTCGGCGGCCGACCGCAATTTGATTAGACAACTCGTGCTTTATCGCGATGACGAAATAATTGCTCTCAACAAGCCGCCCGGACTCGCCGTCCAGGGCGGTACCGGCACCGAGCGTCACATTGACGGCATGCTCGATGCCTTGCGCTTCGGGTCGTCAGAACGACCGCGCCTCGTTCATAGACTGGATCGGGACACGAGTGGGGTGCTTCTGCTCGGCCGGACTGCCGCCGCTGCGGCAAAACTCGCCGAGGCTTTTCGCGGCAAAACAACCCGTAAGATCTATTGGGCGATAACAGTTGGCGTTCCAAGGCCCTTGCGAGGGAAAGTCGACATCTCAATCGCCAAGCACCCGGGTCAGGGCGGGGAGCGCATGATGCCGGACGACGAAGTCGGCAAGCACGCGGTCAGCTACTACAGCGTCGTCGAAAATCTCGGGCGAAAAGCGGCCTGGGTTGCGCTTTGGCCCGTCACGGGACGCACACATCAGCTTCGCGTCCACATGGCGGAAGTCGGAACGCCGATTCAAGGCGACCGAAAATACGGCGGTTCGGTCGCGTTTCTCGCTGGAGGTGGGCTTTCCCGCAAGCTTCACCTCCATGCTAGGGCCATCGCACTGCCCCATCCGCGGACGGGCCGGCCGATTATCGTGACGGCTCCACTGCCGAGCCATATGCAAGCGACATGGCGGCTCTTCGGTTTCGATCCGAATTGGAGCGAAGATCCCTTCGCTGCACTTGCCGATTAAGCAGCGCCGACGACGCGAAGTGGTGTGCGCAACGGAAGCGTTAGCGGCGCCACGAGAAGCACCATAACCGCAACGACAACGAGGGTGGGCGTCATGCCGATTGCGTCGCGGCATACGCCGTAAATTGTAGGCGCAGCCGCACTTGCCCCGATACCAACCGTATAGAAGATCCCGAAGCCGCGGGCACGTCTGTCCGCGGGAAGAAGATCGGCAACCGTACCGTACAAGACCGACGACGTGCCATTGAGCGCCATGCCCGCGAACGGAAGCAACATCAAGGATGCGGTCACGGGCAGGGGCAGGAGCATCAGGATCGCCGCTGCGGTGGCGCATTCAGTGATGATGACCGTTCGAAGAATTCCAACGCGATTTGCAATGACTCCGCATACGAATTTACCGGCGGCACCGCCAACGAAGACAAACGTCATGGCCAGGCCGACAGTCGTCAGCGAAGCACCCTTCTCGCCGAGCAGGAATGGGAGGAAGACCAGAAAGCCGCCGCGCGTGGCGCTGTCGACAATGCCGATTGCGCAAAGCGCCAAAAAGCCGCGCCGGGCACCCGCTAACCACGCGCTACCCTTCGATGCGGTCGCGTCTTGCGACTTCTGTGCCGCGTGAGGCTGGCGTCGGCCAAGCTGTGCCAACAGCCAGACCATCGCAAGCGCCACCGCAATCGTAATCGCGCCAAGGGCTTTCGCCGTGAATCGCCAATCGGATAGGGAGATCGCCCAGGCTGCAAGTGCCGGCAATAGCGCCTTCCCGACGTCGCCCGCGAAGTTGTAGGCGCTGAGTGCTGCGCGGAGGCGGGGACCCTCGAACTGGCGGGCGATCAGGGACGAGCTGACCGGATGCTGGACACTCGACCCGGCGCCACTAAGTGCCAGGCACGCCCCAACGATCACAAAGGCACCTGCCCATCCGGCAAGCAGGAAGCCGAGGCCAGCGAGTGCCGTGCCGACAACGAGTATCCCGCTCTCGCCAAGGCGTTCCGATGCGTAGCCCGACGGGACTTGGAGGCCGGCAAGTGCCCCCGAGTAGACCGTCTTCAAGAGGCCGATCTCCGTGAAGGATAGACCGAACTCGCCTTGCCAAATGGGCAGCAAGACATAGAGCACATTGCTCAGTCCGTCGTGGAGGACATGTGCCCCGCTGCACGCCAAAAGGGCGCCGCGACTTCGGATCGGCGTTTCAGGCGTCTCGATTCTATGGGGAGTGTCGATCGAAGTGTCCATGCTGGCCGGGCGGCAGTCTATGATGGGGTGACAGCCGGGCGCAACGGCGCATTCTCCCCGGCGGGCTAGCTGCCGGATCGGCTGACGATTGCCGCATTGCGCGAGCGGCGCGAAATCCGGGACTTCCCTTGCAGCAGCATTTCGACCACAAATAGGCCATGCGTTCCTTGTCTTCCTTGCGCCTCGCCGTATTCGACTGCGACGGCACACTTGTCGATAGCCAACACACGATCTTCAAGGCCGTGAGTACGGCGTTTCAGTCGCTTGGGGCAGCACCGCCGCGACCCGAACAATCGCGGCGCGTTATTGGCCTACCGCTTCGGGAGGCCCTAGCCGCCCTAGCCTTGCCTGACTCGGGGCTTGACCCCGCACTGTTGGCCGAGCGCTACAGGGACGCATTCGCCGCGGCGCGCGCGCGGCACGATGTCGAAGAGCCGCTTTTCCCCGGCGCCATCGAAGCGCTCGACGCCCTCGAGGCGGACGGCTTTCTCCTTGGCGTCGCGAGCGGCAAGGGCCTTCGGGGACTCGAACGAACGCTCGGCCGCCATGATATTCTCGGCCGCTTCGTCACCTTGCAAACGAGCGATGTTGGCCCCGGGAAGCCCAATCCCGACATGCTTTTGCGGGCGATGGCGGATACGGGCGTGGAGGCTCCCGCCTGCGCCATGATCGGCGACACGGTCTTCGATGTCCAGATGGCGAGGGCGGCGGGCGCCAAGGCCGTTGGCGTCGCCTGGGGCTACCACGACGTGGATGAACTTGAAGCCGCCGGCGCTCACGCGATCGCGGCCACTTTCCTCGAGGTCCCCCGCACCGTCCACAGGCTTGTGCCGTGACTCGCGTCGGTGGCAAGCGTCTCTTCAAAGATGTGGCTGTTGCCGAGCTCGACGACGGCTACGGCATACTCCTCGATGAGAAAAGCGTGCGTACGCCCAAACGGCATGCCCTGCGGCTTCCGACCCGGCCGCTTGCGGACGCGATCGCCGCGGAGTGGCAGGCCCAAAGGGAGAATGTCGATCCCAAAACGATGCCGCTTACACGGTTGGCCGGGTCGGCAATCGACCTCGTTGCACCAAATCGGGCAGAAGTTATCGAGCGTACGGCCGCCTACGCGGCGACCGATCTACTTTGTTACCGAGCAGAGGGACCGCGACCGCTCATGGAACGTCAGGATCGCAGCTGGCAACCGTTGATCGACTGGGCGGGACGTCGATTCAGTGCTCCGCTCGCGATCACTCGCGGAATCATGGCGGTCGATCAGCCCGAGGAGACGCTTCGTGCGCTGACGCTGGCCGTCGATTCCTTCGACGATATGCGGCTGACTGCGCTCGCGGCCGCGACGGCCGAGTGCGGCTCACTCGTCCTGGCGCTTGCCCTGGCGGAGCGTGAGATCGACGCGGAAACCGCCTTCGAACTTTCGCAACTCGATGAAACTTACCAGATCGAGCTATGGGGCGAAGACCCGGAGGCAGCCGCTCGGCGCAACATCCTTAAGGCCGACATCGCGGCCGCGGCACATTTTCTCCGTCTGCTTGAAGTGTAGGTTCCCTCGGGGGCCGTCTACGCCCTTTAGCGCTCCGCTCCAGGCTGGCCTTGGGGGTGACCGCATGCTATCTGCAATCGTCCTCGTGTGGCGAATACGAAATTCGCCACGTCTGGGTGCGCGACTGTGAGCGAATTTCGGATTCGAGGCCACGCTGGTAATATATTGTATCCAGTACGGTATTCGGATTTGAAGTTCCTGAACGCGGGTGCCGTCAAAGTGACAGGAACTTCAAATCCACCGCACAAGGGCAGGCCCGGTCCCATCGCGGCCCGGGTCGCAAAAGTACTTCGGGTAAAAACATCGGGCGGATGAGAGGCCCCATGCAGGAGATATTGCGAGAACTCGAAAAACAGCGCGCGGGTGCAAGAGCGGGCGGCGGCCAACGCCGGATTGCCGTACAGCACGAGAAAGGGAAGCTCACCGCGCGCGAGCGTATCGATATTCTGCTCGATCCCGGCTCGTTCGAGGAGCGGGATATGTTCGTGGAGCATCGCTGCAACGATTTCGGCATGGCGGAGCAGAAAATTCCCGGCGACGGTGTGGTGACCGGTTGGGGCACCGTGAATGGTCGTCTTGTCTTTGTCTTCAGCCAGGACTTCACCGTCTTTGGCGGCGCACTCTCAGAGGCGCACGCCGAGAAGATTTGCAAAATCATGGATCAAGCGATGAAGGTGGGCGCGCCGGTGATCGGTCTGAACGACTCGGGCGGCGCACGGATTCAGGAAGGTGTGGCATCGCTTGCGGGTTACGCCGAAGTTTTTCAGCGCAATGTGCTTGCATCCGGCGTGGTGCCGCAGGTCTCGCTTATCATGGGGCCATGTGCCGGCGGTGCGGTCTACTCGCCGGCGATGACTGACTTCATCTTCATGGTGAAAGATAGCTCCTACATGTTCGTCACGGGCCCCGATGTCGTGAAGACCGTGACCCACGAGTCGGTAACCCAGGAGGAGCTTGGCGGCGCCGTGACGCACACGACGAAATCCGGCGTCGCGGATTGCGCCTTCGAGAACGATGTCGAGGCGCTCCTCGAGCTCCGCCGATTCATTGACTTCCTTCCCGCAAACAACCGGGAGCTGATGGCGCCGCGACCGACGGACGATTCTCCTGACCGGATTGAGATGTCGCTCGACACGTTGGTGCCGGCAAATCCCAACAAGCCATATGAAATGAAAGAGCTCATCAGCAAGGTCGTCGACGACGGGGACTTCTTCGAACTTCAGCCGGACTATGCAAAAAATATCGTTGTCGGTTTCGCCCGCATGGAAGGGGCCACAGTTGGAATCGTCGCCAACCAACCGATGGTGCTGGCGGGTTGCCTCGATATCGATAGCTCAAAAAAGGCGGCGCGTTTCGTTCGCTTCTGCGACTGCTTCTCGATTCCCATTGTCACCTTTGTCGACGTTCCCGGCTTTCTACCCGGCACCGCGCAGGAATTCGGCGGCATCATCAAGCACGGGGCCAAGCTCCTCTTTGCCTACGCGGAAGCAACCGTACCGAAGGTGACGGTGATCACGCGCAAGGCGTATGGCGGCGCCTATGACGTCATGAGCTCCAAGCACTTACGCGGCGACGTGAATTACGCCTGGCCGACGGCGGAGATCGCGGTCATGGGCCCCAAGGGTGCGGTCGAGATCATATTCCGCCAGGACATCGGAGACGCGGAGAAAATCGCGAAACGTACGGAGGAGTACCGCCAGAAATTCGCGAACCCCTTCGTCGCAGGTCATCGCGGCTTCATCGACGACGTCATCATGCCTCACTCAACGCGCAAGCGCATTTGCCGCTCGCTCGCCATGCTGCGCGCGAAGAAGCTCGAAAACCCTTGGAAGAAGCACGACAACATTCCGCTCTAGTGTGCGAATCCGAAATTCGCCACATTAGGGGGCGGGACCGGGGGCAAATTTCGGATTCAAAGCCACACGAGGAATATATTGTATTTCGCGTGGTATTCGGATTTGAAGTTCCTAAACGCGGATGCCACCAAAATGCTAGGAACTCCAAATCCACCGCACGAGGCGGTTGATTGAACCACGCCGGAGGTGCGGGCGGATGCTTGACGATCGGAACAAGCTCGAGCATGGACGCCGTCGGCTCACCGGACTTCGTCAGCACCTCATCGGTTATTTCGCAGTGAGCGCGGTGTTTGTCGTGTTGAATTTGCTGCTGACGCCGACGACGATCTGGTTCGTGTGGCCAATTGTGGGATGGGGTGGGGTACTTGCAATCCACGCCGCTTACGTGATGGGCATTTTCGGCGAACGGGGAGAAGGCTAGGGGGTCGCCATGACCGAAGTGGATCCTTCCAGAATAATCGACTATCACGCACACGTTTATTTCGACGACGTCCGGACCCGTGCCTTGGCGGTTGAACTCCGTGAGGAGATCGGTGCGCGATTTCCGGTTGCACTTGGCCGCGTTCACGACCGACCGGTCGGGCCCCATACGCGTCCAATGTTTCAAGTTGCGTTTGCAACGGATCTCTTCGGCCGTTTCGTTCCTTGGCTCTCGCTCAATCACAAGGGCCTTTCGGTCCTCATCCACCCGGAGACGGGCGACGATCCGATCGACCACTCGGAGTACGCTCTCTGGCTCGGCGAAAAGCTCCCAGTCGATATCGAATACCTGCGCAGTTTGAAAACGTGATGCCATTGGTTAATAAATTTGCGATAGATCAAATGCTTATTGTGAGCGATGCGAAACGCATCGCGCCACCGAAAGCAGCCGGGGAAGGGCGCTCCGTCGACTGTCGCCAAAAGACGGTCGGCCTGGTTCAGTTCCGGCTCGCCCCTGGTTCGCGATTTGCTCCCCTGCTATAAGCCGTCATAATTGGGTCATGGTCTCGTGGAGATCCACAGAACAGGATCCGGATCGAGGGACGGACGCTCAACAGCAATGTTCAAGAAAATCCTCATTGCAAATCGCGGCGAAATCGCATGCCGGATTATTCGCACGGCACGGCGAATGGGCATTAGGACCGTCGCCATTTATTCGGATGTGGACGCCGAAGCGCTCCACGTGCGCATGGCAGATGAGGCGATCGCGATAGGGCCCGCTCCTTCGGCGCAAAGCTATCTCAATATCGAAAGAGTCGTGGCGGCGGCCAAGGATACGGGCTGCGAAGCCGTCCATCCCGGCTATGGGTTCCTCTCCGAAAATGCCGCATTCGCGCGCGCGCTCGATGAAGCGGGGATCGTATTCATCGCCCCGGGGCAAGCGGCGATCGCCGCAATGGGTGACAAGATCGAATCGAAAAAGATTGCCCTTAAATCGAACGTCAATGTCATCCCCGGTCACAACGACGTCGTCGAGGACCCCGAGGCGGCGACAATGATCGCGCGGAAAATCGGCTATCCCGTGATGATCAAGGCGGCGGCCGGCGGTGGCGGGAAGGGCATGCGAGTCGCCCGTGACGATCGCGAAGTGCTGGACGGCTTTCGATTGGCGCGAAACGAGGCGCACGCTGCCTTCGGCGACGATCGGATCTTCGTCGAGAAGTTCATCGAGGAGCCGCGCCATATCGAGATTCAGGTGCTGGGGGATTCCCACGGTAATGTCGTTTATCTCGGCGAGCGCGAATGTTCGATTCAACGCCGCCACCAAAAGGTTATAGAGGAGGCGCCCAGCCCATTTCTCGACGAGACGACGCGGCGCGCCATGGGCGCTCAAGCAGTGGCGTTGGCGAAGGCAGTCAACTATCGCTCCGCAGGTACCGTCGAATTCATCGTCGACGCCAAGCGCAACTTCTATTTTCTCGAAATGAATACGCGCTTGCAAGTCGAGCATCCCGTGACGGAGCTTGTCACGGGGATCGACCTTGTGGAACAGATGATACGGGTCGCGGCGGGGGAGAGGCTTGCATTTCGACAGGACGACGTGAAGCTCGAAGGCTGGGCGATCGAGACGCGCGTCTATGCCGAGGATCCGTTCCGCAAGTTTCTGCCTTCGATCGGGCGGCTTGTGCGTTACATCCCGCCTGAGACGGACGGCAAGCGCGTTCGGCTGGACGCTGGCGTCGAGGAAGGCGCCGAAATATCTGTTTATTACGATCCCATGATCGCGAAGCTCGTTACCAGCGGGCGCGACCGTGGCGAGGCGATTGCGAACATGCGCAAGTCGCTCGATGCATTTTATGTACGCGGCCTCAACCACAATATCCCCTTCCTTTCGGCGATTATGGCGCACCCGCGATTCACCGCCGGGCGGCTCAACACAGGTTTCATTGCCGAGGAGTTCGGCGAATCTTTCGCGCCGGCCCCACTCGGCGACGACGACGGGAAGCTCTTTGCCGCCGTCGCGACAGTGCTCCGTCGCACCCAGGCTGAACGCGAATGCCTGATCGCCGGCCAATTGCCGGGTCATGAGGCGAAGCCTGCCGATGATTTCGATGTCCTCCTCGGCGACGAGCAATACGCTGTTAAAATCTTGCAGGTGGGCGGGGGCTACGACGTTCGCATCGGTGAGCTGCTTTACGCGATCCGCGGGACATGGCGACTCAGGGATCCTATCCTCGATGCGAGCGTGAACGGGCGCCATATTACGGTGCAAGTCGATCGGCTTGGCCTCGGCTACCGCCTTTCCCAAGGCGGCCTGCGAGCCGATGTGCGAGTCCTTTCCCCGACCGCGGCACAGGCGCTCAAGCTCATGCCGAAGAGGGCGCCGGCCGACCTATCCCGGTACCTCATTTCGCCCATGCCAGGGCTATTGGTTTCACTGACCGTAAAGCTGGGCCAGGAAGTAAAAGCAGGCGAAGAACTCGCGGTCGTCGAGGCGATGAAGATGGAAAATATCCTGCGCGCCGAACGTGACGGCACTATTGCAAGGCTTCACGCTAAACCGGGCGACAGTTTGGCCGTCGATCAGGCTATTCTCGAGTTCGCATGAAACCTCTTCGCTGGATGCGGCGGCGCTGAAAGTGCTGCGGCGCATTCGTTTCGGTTTCGAGGCGATATGAGCGAATCGAGTCGAAGCAAAACCGTCCGAATACGTATCGAGGGGCGCGTGCAGGGCGTATGGTTTCGCGCGTGGACGGGCGACGAGGCCATGAAGCGCGGCGTCAGGGGCTGGGTTCGCAATCGAAAGGATGGGAGTGTGGAGGCCCAATTCTCGGGCCTGGCATCGAGCGTCGACGATATGGTCGAAGTCTGCAAGAGTGGCCCGCCGCACGCCATCGTCCGTGGCGTGATAGCAGCCGAAGCCGAGGATGACGGCGAACCCGGCTTCCGAACGCTTCCGACCGTTTGATGGCTTCCATGATCCGCCTCGACATCCGTGAAATTCGCCAAGACTTCCCAAATTTTCGCGTGGCACTCCTCGTGGCCGACGGCATCGCCATATCG
>DASPOR010000136.1 GCA_035625915.1 Alphaproteobacteria bacterium
CGTGATCAACGGCGTAGCTCCTCAGTTTCTCGCGCAGGCTCGGTTGGGGCAGGTCGAGAATTGTCTCAAGATAGGCCGTCAGAGGACGAACCTCGAGGCTGCGGATCATGGTTTTGACCGGGCCGATCGCGGGGGCCGACAGGGAAAGGCTTCGAAGGCCGAGCCCGATCAGCGCCATCGCCTCCAACGGCCGCGAGCCCGCTTCGCCGCAAATGCCGACGTCGACGCCCCCCTTGGCGCAGCCGACGACGATGCGGCGGAACAAGGCGAGTGCTGCGGGCGAAAGCACATCGTAGCGATCCGCCAATCGTTGGTTCGTTCGATCGACCGCGAAGAGGAATTGCAGGAGGTCGTTGCTTCCGATCGATATGAAATCGACGTGCGCCAAGAGGGCTGGGAGCTGGAAGACGAGTGACGGAATTTCCAGCATGGCGCCTACTCGCAGTGCCGACGGGAGTGCTGTCCCGCAGATCCGTTCGTGCTCGAGCTCAAGCTCGAGGATCTCGCGCGCGGTCTTGAATTCCGCCACGTCGGCAATCATCGGGAACATGATATGGAGATCCCTGCCGCTCGCAGCGCGAATAAGGGCTCGCAACTGCTGGCGCAACATCGCGGGCTGATCGAGCCCGATGCGAATGGCGCGCCAGCCCATGGCGGGATTTTCCTCCTCGTTCTCCGGCAGATAGGGCAATGCCTTGTCGCCGCCGATGTCGAGCGTGCGGAAAATAACCGGCTTACCGCGTGCGAGGTCCAATACGCGGCTGTAAATGTGCGTCTGTTCGCCGATCGATGGAAAGCTCGAGCGCACCATGAAGGGAAGCTCGGTACGGTAAAGGCCGATGCCGTCAGCGGCAGTCTCGTCGAGATGCGGCATATCGATCAGCAGCCCCGCGTTGAGGAAGAGCGATACGCGCTCGCCGTCGCGCGTAATCGCGGGCAGATCGCGTGCGGCGGCGTAGCCAGCGATGCGCTCGGTCCGACGTGCGACATTTTCCGTGAAACTCTCGACGACATCCTCGCCAGGCCGCACGAAAACCGCGGCGTGCTCTCCGTCAAGGATCACGGGATCGAACATGTCGATTTTATTGAAGGCGTCACGCACGCGACCGACGACCGGAATATCGAGGGCGCGAGCGATGATTGCGACGTGGGAAGTGGGGGCACCCTCCTCAAGGATTAGGCCCTTCAGCCGCCGTCGGTCGTAATCCAAAAGCTCGGCAGGACCCAATTCGCGCGCGACGACGACGATCTCCTCGGGAAGCTCGGCCATCTTCGGCCGATCGTCTTCGGCGCCTAAGTTGAGAAGAAGCCGGTTCGTAAGCTCGTCGAACTCGCCGAGCCGCTCGCGAAAAAATGGATCGCTCATTTGCGCCATGCGCGTGCGGGTGTCGTTCTGCACCTTTTGCACCGCCGCTTGAGCGGACAGCCCCGTCAGCACGGCTTCGCGGATTCGCCGGCCCCATCCGCGGTCGCCGGCCACCATGCGATAGGTTTCGAGGATCTCCCGATACTCGCCCTGCCCCGCCATCTCGGGTGAGGCTATCATGTCATCGAGCGCGCTTTTGAGGCTGGCGAGCGCCATGTCGAGGCGTGCGAGTTCGGCCTGCGGATTCTCGGCCACGACCTCGCGTATCAAGATACGCCGATGATGCAGGACAGCACGGCCGATCCCGATTCCGCCGTTGATGCGCATGCCCTCGAGGCGAACGGGAAGGACTGCGATTCCATCGGTTGGAGCGAGTTCGCCCGGATGCACGAGTTCGCCGGTCGCCAACATCTCCGCGAGAACCATGGTGACCGTCTCGAGGGTCTCGACTTCCTCGTCGGTATATTGGCGCTGGGTGCGATTTTGAACGACAAGGACGCCGAGCGTGCGCCCGTCCCGCAAAATCGGCACGCCGATCAGCGAGTGGTAGATCTCCTCGCCGGTCTCCGGGCGGTAGGCAAACTTCGGGTGATTCTGGGCATCGGCCAAGTTCAATGGCCGGGCATAGGCCGCGATGTCGCCGACGAGGCCCTCGCCGACCCTCAACCGCGTTCGATGGACCGCTTCGCGCTTCAAGCCTTCGGTCGCGAACAGCTCAAGCACTTCGCCCGCACGCATGACATAGATGGAACAGACCTCGGCCACGAGATCGGCCGCGATCACACGCACGATCTGATCGAGCCGGGCCTGGGCGGGCCCGCCCGCAGCCATGATGTCACGCAGACGCCTTAGAAGCCTGCGCGCACCGACCCAGCCGGCCGTCTCAGCCATCACCTTGCGGCTCCAAGCCGCTCCCTTGCCATGAGTGCCGCGACAGCCTGATCGACCAATTCGTCGATGATTTCCACGGTCGATTGCTCTCGCGTCACCATTCCCACGCTTTGTCCCGCCATCAGCGAACCGGTCTCGATGTCCCCATCGATTACCGCGCGCCTGAGGGCGCCGGCCCAGAAATGCTCGATCTCGAGCTGGGCCGCCTCCTTGCCGATATCGCCCCTATTGTAACGCGCGATCACATCGCGCTGGGTCTCGAGGAAGCTTTCGCTCGCCTTGTTTATGAGCGCGCGCACGGGGATCACTGGAAAGCGCGGATCGAGCTGGACCGAAGGCATGGCGTCTCTTGCACCCGCACGGATGAACGCCTTTTTGAAGTTCGGATGCGCGATCGATTCGAGAGCGCAGACAAAGCGCGTGCCGAGCTGGCAGCCCGCGGCCCCCATCTCAAGGTAGCCCAGGACCGCCTCCCCGCGCCCGATGCCGCCTGCGACGAAGATCGGAACTTCGCGCACCTGAGGCAGGATTTCTTGGGCGAGCACCGATGTCGAGACCGCTCCTATATGGCCGCCCGCCTCGGCCCCTTCGATGATCAGGCCGTCGATGCCCATACGCACGAGCTTTTTGGCGATCGCGAGTGCGGGCGCAAATCCGAGCGTCTTGACATTCGCCGAAGCGAGCTTGCGCAGGAGTGCCGCACTCGGCAGGCCGCCTGCGAAAACAACATGACCCACTTTGGCTTCGGCGCAAACGTCGGCGAGTGCTTCGAGTGCGGGGTGCATGACGATCAGGTTGACGCCGAAGGGCCTGGTCGTGAGCCCCTTGGCGCCAACGATCTCCGCGGCGAGCTGATCGGGCTGCATCGCCCCGCAAGCGATAACGCCAAATCCACCCGCGTTCGATATTGCGGCGACGAGATGACGCTCCGACACCCAGGTCATGGCGCCGCCCAAGAGTGCGACCTTGCAGCCAAGGAACTCCGTGCCGTTGCGCCAAAGCTGGTCGAGACGCGCGCGCGCGCTCATTTTGTCCATGCGTCAGGCGCCATCCAAGCCGTAAGCCGCATGAAGTGCCCGCAGGGCCAGCTCTGCGTATTTTTCGTCGATGAGCACGCTGATCTTGATCTCCGACGTCGATATGACCTGTATGTTGATGCCCTCCTTGGCGAGGGCCTTGAACATCCGCTGTGCAATGCCGGCATGGCTGCGCATCCCCACCCCAATGACTGAAACCTTCACCACATTGGGATCGGATGAGAGCTTTTCGTATCCGAGCTTATCGCGCTGGGCCTCGAGCACCTTGACCGCTTGTCCGAGATCGCCCTTGGCGACCGTGAAGGTGAGATCGGTCGTCTTACCGTCCTCGGACGAACTTTGGACGATCATATCCACGTTGATGTTGGCTTCGGCGAGCGGGCCGAAGATACCGGCGGCAACGCCCGGGCGATCGGCCACGTGCGAGAGCGTCACCTTCGCCTCGTTGCGGTTGTATGTGAGCCCCGATACGATTGCCTGTTCCACGATCTCGTCCTCGTCCACGACCAGAGTGCCGGGTTCGTTGTTGAAGCTTGAGACGACCTGAAGCCGCACATGATGCTTCATGGCCATTTCAACCGCGCGGGTCTGCAGGACTTTGGCGCCGAGCGACGCCATCTCCAGCATTTCCTCATAGGTGATTTTATCGAGCTTGCGCGCCTTCGCAACGATGCGCGGGTCGGCCGTATAGATGCCCTCGACATCTTTAAGGATGTCGCACCGGTCGGCATTGAGTGCGGCCGCCAGCGCTACGGCAGAGGTATCGGAACCTCCGCGGCCGAGGGTGGTGATCCGCTTGTCCGGGCCCAGCCCCTGAAAGCCGGCGATGACCGCGACTTGGCCGTCGTCGAGGCGGCGCACAAGCTCCCCCCCGTCAACGCCTTCGATGCGCGCCTTGCCATGCACATCGTCGGTTCTCAGCGGAATCTGCCAGCCCAGCCAGGAGCGTGCATGCACGCCCAGATCCTGCAGTGCGATCGCCAAGAGGCCGGCGGTGACTTGCTCGCCCGAGGATACGACCACATCGTATTCACGCGCGTCGTGGAGGGCTGCCGTCTTTTCGGTCAAGGCCACAAGTTTGTCTGTTTCCCCCGCCATGGCTGAAACGACAACCGCAACCTGGTTGCCGGCGTCGACCTCCGCCTTGACGCGATGCGCCACGCGCTTGATGCGCTCGATGTCGGCAACCGACGTGCCGCCGTATTTTTGCACAATGCGAGCCATGCGCTCTCACCCCCGCCCACTCGGGTCAGGATCGGGCAGGAATCGATCGAGGAAATACTCTGCTCGGTTTGCTGCCGGAAGGCGCGTATACATACTTAATTTGGCGAGGGCCGTGCAAGCCTGAGTACGCCCGAAAGCAGAGAAGCAGGCATTATACAGCCACCGAGGGAAGGATTTGAGGGTGCGATCGACGAGGACTGCCGAAAGCCGCAAGACATCGAGTGCCGGGCCGGCCCGGCTCGCGGGCGTGGCGGAGGGACCGAGCGTCGACCGCGCCGAGGTCGAGCGATTTGCGGCCATGGCCGAGGCGTGGTGGGATCCATTCGGCAATTTTGCACCTCTTCACAAGCTCAATCCCGTGCGTGTCGGCTATGTGCGGGACAAGGCTTGCACGCGATTCGACCGGGATCCTACCGGGGATAAACCGCTCAAGGGGTTGTCCGTTCTCGATATCGGCTGTGGAGGGGGCCTCTTGTGCGAGCCCATCAGAAGGCTCGGCGCCGACGTGGTCGGCATCGATGCCTCCGAGGACAACATCGCCGCTGCCGCCGCCCACGCTCGCCAGAGCAAGCTCGCGATCGACTACCGGGTAAGCTCCGTCGAGGCGCTCGCCGCAGAGGGTCGGCGTTTCGACATTGTCCTCAACATGGAAGTCGTCGAGCATGTTGCCGACGTGGACGCATTTTTTGCCGCCTCGCTCGCCATCGTGGAAACCGGCGGCATCCTGATTATCGCGACGCTCAATCGCACGGCACAGAGCTTTGCCTTGGCGATCGTAGCCGCGGAGTACGTGCTTGGCTGGCTGCCGAGGGGGACGCACGACTGGCGGAAATTCCTGCGTCCCTCAGAACTTGCCGCGCACCTTCGGGCGCATGGCGGGGAAATTCGCGAGCTGACCGGCGTGCGCTTTAGCCCGCTCACGGACCGATTTTCGATCGGGCCGGACCTTTCGGTGAATTACATGGCTCTCGTGGAAAGGGTGTGAGCGGACAAGCGCTCACCGCCCTTGGTTTTCAGCCGTCGGTGCGCCGGATCCAAGGGATGCGCTGAAACTCAATACCTTCCTGGGAGAGGGCTTCGGCTTCTGCGTCACTCGTCTCGCCGTAGATGTCGCGCTTTTTCGTTTCGCCATAGTGGATCTTGCGCGCCTCCTCCGCGAACTGTTCCCCGACATAATCGCACTTGGCCTCGATCTCCTTGCGAATAGCCTCGAGCGCGCTGCGCGCCATGAGGGCGGCACTCTTGCTCGGCGGCTTGGCGACTTCGGCAGGCGATTGCGACGATGCCGGGACTTCGGCCGCAGGTAGCTTGCTGCCCTTCGACAGGCGAGGGGCCATCGGCGCCTTTTTGATCTTGGTGCTTCCGCACTCGGGACAGGTCACGGCACGCTTTGCACGTTGCATTTCGTACGCAGCACTATCGCGGAACCATGCCTCGAATTCGTGATCCTTGGCGCAGTGAAGGCTATAGACGATCATCGGTCCTTAGAGTTCCCTGCTTTGCGGCAACATCGCCCTATATATAGCGCGTCCTTGAACAGTTCAAACATGACCGAGCCCGCGACGAAGCCTGGAGGCCGATCTCACGAAAGTATGTCGCCGTCGCCCTGGATTCGCCGTTTTGCGCCACTCGTACCCTCGAGCGGGCGCGTGCTCGACGTCGCGTGCGGCAGCGGGCGTCATGCACGGCATTTCCTGGCCCTCGGCCATGCGGTCACGGCCGTCGACATCGATCTCGACCGGGTGCGCGATCTTTCTCATACTTCCCGCATCGAGCTCGTGGAGGCCGATCTCGAGGCCGGCCCCTGGCCTTTATCAGGCCGGGCGTTTGCGGCAGTTGTGGTCACGAACTATCTTTGGCGCCCGCTCTTTCCGGAATTGCTCGCGGCGGTGGAGATGGGTGGGGTGCTCCTCTATGAGACTTTCGCCGAGGGTAATGAGCGTTTTGGCCGGCCCACCAATCCGGCCCATCTTTTGGCGCCGGGGGAACTTCTCGAACGCGTGCGTGGCATACTCGAAGTCATCGCTTATGAACACGGTGTCGTGAATTACCCACGCCCTGCGGTGGTTCAGCGGATCGCAGCGTTCAAGCCGGCTCCGGCCCAAGAACGGGCTCTTCCAATCGACGTATTGGCGTAATTCTACACGCAAAATATGTTTATTTCAATAATTGCACAAGCGGAAATCGAATTGGGGAAACCTTATGCTAGGGCCGTACATTTTGCTTTTCCTGCACGTCATGCGGCACATTCGGTTAATATTCGTTAACGCGTAACCAAGCCTTAATGGCTAGCCTCTAGGGTTCCGTGCGAGGGGGCTCGTCAAGGAAAGCACATGCCGCGCACTTTTCGAGGTCGAGGTCGGGAGCTCAGGGGCGAGCGTGACCGTTTTGTCGCGTTCTCCTTCGCGGCCGCCGATTTGTTGCTCGAAGTCGACTCCCAAGGGCGCATTCGCTTCGCTTCCGGGGCCGCGCGCGCGATCACGGGCAAGCCCGCCGAGAGCCTCGTCGGCACTTCGTTCGATGCGATCTTTTCCTCCGACGACCGCCTGTTCATCAACGTGTTGCTGAGGGAGCTTGAGACCGGCAGCCGCCTCGAGCCAGTCATCGTTCGGCTCCTGGGTGTCGAGGGCCGGACAACGCCGGCGGTCCTTGGCGGGTGCAGGCTGGCGGATCATGCCGATACAACCTTCGTGACATTCAGCACGCCTCGCCACGCCCCGCTCATTGCTAACCGCCGACTCACCCGTGAACCGACAAGCGGGCTGCACGGACGCGACGGTTTCGAGCAGATGGCTGCGGAGATGCTTCGCCAGCGCATGCTACCCACCGGGCGGACGAAGCTCTCTCTCGTCCAGCTTTTTGGCCTGGACGATCTGCGCGCTCGGGCAGGCGAGGAGGCAAGTGCCGCATTCCTGCGGGAAACCGGCGCTTACTTGCGCGCGATGTCCTTCAACGGCGACAGTGCCGGCCGACTCACAGATGAGCGGTTTGGCGTCATCCATACGACGGCGATCAACCCCGAAACGCTGACGGGCCGGGTCGCCGACATCGCAAGAAATGCCGATCCATCCGGTCAAGGCGTGCGTTTGGCGCGCAGCACAGTCGATTTGGCGCTCGAGGCAATGACGGAAGAGGATGCCGCGCGTGCAATCGCGTATACGATCGAGAAATTCGCCGATCATCCAAGCGGAAGCTTCCCGCTGATCGAATCGCTGAGCGACGCATTCCAATCGCTTCTGCGCGATACGGTTGCGCGAATCGGCGCCTTCAAGGGTACTGTCGCGGAGAGCCGCTTCGACGTCGCTTTTCAGCCGATTGTCGATCTCAAGACGCGCACACTTCAGCATCATGAGATGCTTGCCCGCCTGGAAGGCGGAAAATCGCCCTATGCACTTGTGACATTTGCGGAGGGTGTTGGCATGATCGAGGAATTCGATCTTGCGATTTGCCAGCGCGCCATCGGACTCCTTCAGGACAAATCGTTTGGCAGCGCGCCCATTGCGGTCAACCTGTCCGGCCGCTCGCTCGAAAGCACGCTCTTCGCCGAGACGCTTCTCGCACTCCTCAAGCCCCATGCCGCGATCGCGCCGAGGCTCTATTTCGAGCTCACGGAGTCGACGCAAGTGGGGGCCCTCGAACACGTCAACGGCGTCATTCAGGCGCTTCGCAACAAGGGCCATCGCTTTGCGCTCGACGATTTCGGCGCCGGGGCATCGTCGTATCCCTACCTCCATGCGCTCACGGTCGATTTCGTGAAAATCGACGGCGCCTACGTCCAGCGTGTGCTTGCAGACGGGCGCGATGCCGCGATTCTACGCTCGATCGTGACACTCTGCCGCGAGCTCGGCGTGCGGACGATCGCCGAGATGGTCGAGACGGAGGATCAGGCTAACGAACTCAAGGCAATCGGCGTCGATTACGGGCAGGGCTATCTGTTTGGCCGGCCGGCCCCGCAGCCGATCGGGATCGTGCGTACGACACCCCGCAATCTTGCCCAACCGCTCCTGCGCCAAGGCAGCCAACGCGCCTGGAGCTGATCGTCGAACCTCGATAGGGCTCGATCTCGTCCCAAAACCGTGGAATAAACAAGGCACCGCCCGAGGTTGTGGTAAACGGGGAAACGCTAATTGGCCGCCGATTGGCGCTGAGGATTGCCTTACAAACGGCGCGTTTTGCCTGTAAAGGTGGTGTCGAGGCGAGGCAAGCCCGGCGTGAATCCAGGATAATCCCGTCGAGACATACCAAAAATTCATCACTCGGCCCATATACTCGGCCAATACGAAGAAACGCTGGATAGATCATGTTGGATTTCATCGCCGCCGAGAACACCGAAAGCGTAACCTTCGCCGCCAAACGCTGCGCTGCACCCGCTTTGCGAATTTTGAGCTGGAATCTGTTGCGCAGGGAGGGTGCTGGAATCGAGGACGTTGCAGCCCTCATTGCGACGAACCAACCCGATCTGGTCTTGATGCAGGAGGCAACGGCAGAAATCGACGCGCTGCCTCAAAGAGTCGGTGGCTATTACGCTCGCCAGCCGCTTCCCGGCCGCAATCATGGCCTCGCCGCGTGGAGCCCGCATCCGTTGCCCAATCCCAAGGTCCTCCGCCTCCCCCATGCCAAGAGACAGCACGCCGGCTATCCCAGGGTCTCTCAGATCCTGGAGTTCCGAGGTGTGGAGATTGCGAATGTCCATCTCTCCCACGGCCAGCTCATGCTCCGACGCCAGCTCGCCCATATCGCGCAAACGGTAAACGGCCACTCGGCCGTGATCGGCGATTTCAACGCGGTGGGTAATACCGAGCTCGCGGGCTTCCGCGATGTGGGCCCCAAGCAGCCGACCCATCTTGCGAGAGGTGTGATGCCCTTCCGGCTCGACCGCTGCATCGTGCGCGGGCTCGCCTGTCTTGATGCCAAAGCGCTCCGCCGCGGTCCCTCCGACCATCGGCCGATCCTGATCGACCTCGCCGCGCGCTGACCTCGCGGCAGGATCCGCCCTAATCGCGGAAATTCACGTATTGCAGCGGCAGCTCGATGCCGAGCGATTTGACGTGCTGAATGGCCTCCTGCAAGTCATCCCTTTTCTTGCCGGCAACCCGCAACTCATCGCCCTGGATCGAGACTTGGACCTTGAGTTTCGAGTCCTTGATCGCCTTGACCAGGGTTTTCGCAAGATCCTTGTCGATACCCTGCTTCACGACAACGAGCTGGCGCAGGGTATTGCCGGACGCCTTCTCTTCCGGCTTCCATTCGAGGCACCCGGGATCGAGCTTGCGCCGGACGAAGTAGCCTTTCACCAGCTCTTGCATCTGCTTGAGCTTCATCGCGTCGTCCGCAACGATGGTGATGACCTCCTTCTCGCGCACGATCGTGCAATGCGACCCCTTGAAATCGAACCGCGTTGAAATTTCGCGCGCAACACCCTGCACGGCGTTGTCAACCTCAGCGAGGTCGGTCTTTGAGACGATATCGAAGCTCGGCATCTCGGCCCTCCATTGGATCCGCGCCGAAAGTATAGAGCCTAATGCGAGCCCGTACCCGATCTTCGGCACGGTACTCGTTGAGATTACTCGGTGGGGTGTTCGGGAATGCGGGACTTGCCGGCGGTCGAAATGTCCCTGCCCTTGCGGAACGCGGACTCCCGCTGACGGGGCAAGGTTCAAGCAAATCCTCGTTGGAATATCGCACGCCAATTTGGCGTGGATCGTGGAAACGCCAAGCATCCCTCGGGTGCGACAACCCGCGAGCCGCGCGGTCATGGCCGCGCGTAGATATCAGGTCGCCTGGGTTTCGCTTACTCGCCGACCTGCGCCAACCGCTCCGCTCGCAATCGCGCCGGCCCTGTGAATGGGCGGTCGTGTTCGAGTGCTGGAATCATCCGGCGTGCGTCCTCGACCTTTGCGATGTCGACCTCGGCCATGACGAAGCCGGGCGCTTCGCCCGCATCGGCAAGAATTTCTCCCCAGGGATCGACGATCAGCGCGTGCCCGTAGGTCTTGCGCCCGCCCGCATGCTGGCCGCACTGGGCGGCCGCGAAGACGTAACACCCGGTCTCAATCGCCCGGGCGCGGACGAGGGTGTGCCAATGGGCCTTGCCAGTCGTCTTGGTGAACGCGGCCGGTATGGTCAGGAACTTGGCGCCCGCTTGCGCTAGGGCGCGATAAAGATAGGCAAACCGCAGGTCGTAGCAGATCGTCATGCCGAGCGACCCCCAGGGCAACTCCGCCAGCACGGCACGGTCGCCGGATTCGACGGTCGCCGATTCCCGGTAGGTCTCGCCCGCCTTGAGCTGCACGTCGAAGAGATGCAGCTTGTTATATCGCGCGACGATGCGCCCGTTCGGATCGACGAGATAGGAGCGGTTGTTGACCTTGCTCGGGCTGAGCTTGATCGTGAGTGAGCCCATGAGAATCCAACAGCCGAGTTCCTTGGCGAGGGCGGTGAAATGTGGAATTGCGGGATGCTCCGACTCCGCAACCGCCTTTGCGAGCGAGCGCTCGGGCCCGAACTCGATGCAAGTGAAATTTTCGCTCGTGGTGATGAAATCCGCCCCGGCGGCTTGCGCCGAACGGACCAGCCGATCGACCTCCTGGATGTTGGGAAGAATGTCGGGTCCGGCATTGCTCTGAATGCAGGCGACCTTGAATTGCTGGCTCATGCGGCCCTCCCGAGAAGCCGATCGAGTTTGCCCGCAGCGTCGAGTTCGGCAAGCTCGTCCGAACCGCCGATTCCTTGGCCCTCGATGAAAATTTGCGGAACCGTCGTGCGGCCCTCCGCCCGTGCACTCATCTCGGCGCGCTTGTCGGGACTGAAGGTTACGTCGATTTCGTGAAACTTGACACCTTTCTTTTCGAGCATGTCTTTGGCTCTGTGGCAGTATGGACACCACATCTTGGTGTAGATCACGACCTCCGCCGCGCCGCTCTCCCGTTCCGCCATTGACCATTCCTCCAGGCGAGATCCACGAATTCGTGCCGCTATATAAGGCAAAATCGCAAGAGAGCAAAGGGACGGCACCTCTGGCCTCGCCACCCTAATCGAATGACCGAGGTCGGACAACGCGCGCAAGCGTGAGCACATCGACGTCTTCGGCCCCCGCCTCGAGCAGCACGCCGGCGCATGCATTAACCGTTGCCCCGGTGGTGAATACGTCGTCGACAAGGAGCACCCGCCGCCCGCCAATACGCATGGCGAAGCGCTTATTGAGCGCGAATGCCCCGCGCATATTGCGGCGACGCTCGACAGCGCTGAGGCGGCCCTGGGGTGGAGTGCGCCTGTGGCGAACCAGCAAGTCGGGCGCGAACGGGACTCCGCTTATTTCGGCCAGGACTCGAGCGAGCAGGGCCGACTGATTGTAACGGCGCCGGAAAAGCCGCGTCCAATGGAGCGGGACGGGTGCGATGACGCTGGCGTCCGCGAGAAGCATTGCCCCTGCACGCGCCATCCACCTGCCGTAGGCCGGAGCGCCATGGAGCCGATCGCCGTGCTTGAAGCCGAGCACGAGTTGCCGGCTCCTCTCGCTATAGCGAAACACCGCACGGGCGCGCGCGAATCTGGGCGGGCGCCCGATGCATCCGCCGCACAGGGTGCCCTGCCCAACATCTTGCTCGAACGGGATACCACAACAGGCGCAGTGAGGGGCCCCCAGGAAATCGATCCCACGCCAGCACTTTGGGCAAAGCGAACCTTGCCGGTCCACGAGGTCGCCGCACCCGAGGCAACGTGCTGGCAATAGGGCATCGAGTGCACCAAGCGCAAGGCGCCGTAACGGTTGCAATGCAAGCCGGCTCCACATGTCCATCTATCTGAGCCCACGCTGAAATCGGCAGTCGAACGTTGGCCATCCGTCGCCCAACGTCGCGCACATGGCCATAACTCCCTTCACGTGCCATATATGAACCATGAGCACGGCAGCCCGCGAGCCCATGAACCTCTTCGACCGGCGTCTCGTGCGACTCCACCGGGATCGGGCTGCGGCCCGCCTCGACGATCACGACTTTCTTTATCGGGAGGTCGCAGCGCGGCTCGCCGATCGGCTCGAGGATATCACGCGGGATTTCGCCGTGGTCCTCGATCTTGGTTGTCACAGCGGACAACTCGGCCGCCTTGGCGCGCGGCCCTCGCCGGTCGAGAGCACCGTCGCGGTCGACATTTCGCCGCAGATGGCAAGACGAGCCGGAACACGCGTGGCCGCTGCCGATGAGGAGATGTTGCCGTTCGCCGACGGCACATTCGACCTCGTGCTCAGCAACTTGAGTCTTCACTGGGTGAACGATTTGCCGGGTGCCCTCGTCCAAGTCCAGCGCGCGCTCAAACCGGACGGACTCTTCCTTGCGGCGATGCTCGGCGGGGAGACGCTTCGTGAGCTGCGCGACTCTTTCCTTGCGGCTGAGCTCGAGTTGGAAAGTGGTGCCGGACCGCGCGTTTCGCCATTCGCCGACCTGCGCGACGCGGCGGCACTCCTGCAGCGCGCGGGCTTCGCATTGCCGGTTGCGGATCGCGATGAGATCACTGTGACGTACCCAAATACCCTGGCGCTTATGCGGGATTTGCGCGGGATGGGCGAAACCAACGCTGTGCAGGGGCATCGGCGCGGGCTGACTCGCCGTGCCACGCTGCTCCGTGCCGCAGCACTTTATGAGGAGAGATTTGCCGACGCCGACGGTCGCATTCCGGCCACCTTCCAGATCATCTACATGACCGGGTGGAAACCGCACCCCTCCCAGCAGAACGCCCTTCGCCCAGGAAGCGCCCAGGCCCGTCTTGCCGAGGCACTGCAAACCAGGGAAATCCCGGCAGGCGAAGCAGTCGTAATGCCGAAACGCCCGTCGAGCTGAGGGGAAGCTAAGAGGCCCTCGCTCTCGCCCACTCGAGAAGCGTCTCGAGAAGGCGCTTGAGCGTTGGCTTGATCTTTTCCGCAAGCTCCGGGCGATATCGAAAAGGGGGCCGCTCGTCCATGTAGACGATCTGGGAGAGCTCAAGCTGCACGGCATGCACACCTTCGGCGGGGCGGCCGTAGCGACGCGTTATGTATCCGCCTGTGAAGCGGCCGTTGAGTACGCTCGTGCGTTCCCGGTCGTCCTCGCAAACCTTAAGGAGCCGGCTCGCAAGCTCGGCGTCCATCGTAGCACCGCTCGCAGTCCCGAGGTTGTAATCGGTAAGCCGTCCCTTGAAGAAACGCGGAACGTGAGAGCGGATCGAGTGCGCATCGAAAAGGATCGCGAAGCCGTACTTGTCCTTCAGCCGCTCAAGCTCATGCTGGACGCGCTCGTGGTAAGGGCGCCAATAGACGTCGAGGCGGCGGCGGACTTCCTGGTCCTTGGGTTCTTCGCGCGGCCGATAGAGGGGCAGCCGATCGAAGGTGTCGACGGGCACCACGCTGGTATTCTCTTGTTGAGGATAGAGCGGCTTGCCCTCGGGATCGCGGTTGAGGTCGACGACGTAGCGCGAGTAGTTTGCGAGCAGCATGTGGGCGCCAAGCCCTTCGGCGAAATCGTAGAGCTTGTCCACGTGCCAATCGGTATCGGCGAGTGCCAAGGCCGCGGGCGCCATCCGCGCCGCAATGTGATCCGGAATCTGGATCCCACTGTGGGGAATGGAAACGAGGAGAGGGCTGCCGCCCGGAAGATGACGATAGATCTCGCTCATCGGCTGTCAGGCCGCCAGTTTCAACACGCGGCGGAAAAGTGTTGCATCGACGTTTCCGCCGGAGCAAACGACGGCAATCGTCCGGCCCTTAATCGGAATCTTTCCGGTGAGTACGGCGGCGAGTGCCGTGGCCCCGCCCGGTTCGACCACGAGCTTGAAATACTCGAATGCGGCCGCCATGGCGCGGGCAACGTCGTCCTCGCCGACCGCGAAGCCGCTCGCCACGCGGCCCTGCATGGCGGCGAATGTAAGCTCGCCTGGCATTTCCGCCATAAGGGCATCGCACATGGACTTGGCACCGCCGGCGTTCCGCACCCGCTTGCCGCCCGCGAGCGAGCGGGCGGTGTCGTCGAAATTCTCGGGCTCCGCGGTGTGCACTGTGGTCGCGGGCGAGAGGGCTTTGACCGCAATCGCAATTCCGGAAATCAGTCCGCCCCCACTGCAAGGTGCGAGAACCGCGTCGAGCGCTACGCCGCGCGCCGCCGCTTCCTCGGCAAGCTCGAGACCCGAGGTGCCTTGCCCGGCGATAATGTCAGCGTCGTCGTAAGGGCGCACGAGTATTGCCCCGCGCTCCGCGAGTAGCCGTGCAGCGACCGCCTCGCGGTCCTCTCTGTAGCGGTCGTAGAACACGACTTCGGCGCCATAGCCGCGCGTATTGTCGACCTTGATCTTGGGTGCGTCCGCCGGCATGACGATTGCGGCGGGCATGTTCAGGATTTGTGCCGCTGCGGCAACACCCTGCGCGTGATTGCCCGAGGAGAACGCGACCACCCCGCGCCGTTTTGCCGCATCGGGTATTTGGCTGACCTTGTTGAATGCGCCCCGAAACTTGAAGGAGCCGGTGCGCTGCAAGACCTCCGCCTTGACGAGAAGCCGGCCGCCGAGCTTGGCATTGAGGACGGGGGATTCGATAAGCGGCGTCCTGACTGCTTGCCCGGCGATTCGCCTTGCCGCGGCCTGCACCGCATTCAAATCCGGAATCGACACGGTCGTGCTGCCCCTCTCACCGTCCATGGAACGCCTCCGATCCTCGCAACTGCGTCACTCTTCCAAGATTGTCGCCCGTTCGGACTGTACCCCACCCGTCAACCTCAAGCGATTGACGGGGTAAGGCTCAACGCTCCCCCCAATCCTGCGCACTCCTCGACCCTGCGGGGAGGGAAGGAACGGGCAGATTCAATCTTAGCCGATCGCGCTCAAGGTATAGGACGCGGCGATTGCCGCCGCAATGCCTAGGCACCCGGCAATCGATGTCGTCGTATCAGGCCGCCTCCCACGTTCCGGCACTGGCGCCAGCGAGGGCGCGGACGCGCTCTTCGTCCTTAGCGAACTCCGCGGCGGACCCGGCATAGACCACGCGCCCATCGTCGAGCACATAGGCGCGGTCGGCGATCTCGACCGCGGCACGAACGTTCTGCTCGACGAGCAGCACCGAGATTCCCTCTTTGCGTGCATCGGCAACGACGTCGAAGACTTCTTGAACGATGATGGGGGCCAAGCCCTGTGACGGTTCGTCGAGCAGGAGAAGCTTTGGGTTCAAAAGCAGTGCCCGCGCGATGGCGAGCATTTCCTGCTCGCCGCCCGAAAGCTGGCGCCCCTTGTTCGTCTTTCGCTCGGCAAGGCGTGGAAAAAGCGCATAGACGCGGTCGATGGTCCACGGCCCCGGCCGCTCGAGGGGGACCTTGAGGTTCTCCTCAACCGTGAGGTTGGCGAAAACGCGACGGCCTTCGGGAACATAGCCCACACCCGCGGCCGCAATACGGTAAGGCGGCCAGCCAGTCGTCACGTTGCCGAAGATGCGCACGGTGCCTTCGCGCGCATGGGTCAGGCCGATAAGGCTGCGCAGCGTCGTCGTCTTGCCCGCGCCATTGCGGCCGAGAAGCGTCACGATCTCGCCCGCATTCACCTCGAGGCCGACCCCGTGGAGTATGTGGCTCTTGCCATAAAAGGTGTGAAGGCCTTCCGCCTCGAGAACCTTCATGCCGCTTTTCCCAAGTAAGCCGCCTGCACGCGCTCGTCCTTCGCGATCTCGTCGGAAGTACCCTCGGCGAGAACGGCACCCTCGGCAAGCACCATGATTCGGTCCGCGAGATGAAAAACGACGCGCATGTCGTGCTCGATCAGCACGATCGTGAGTTTTTGGTCCTGATGCAGGCGCCGGATAAGCTGCGTGATGTCATAGGTTTCCTGGTC
>DASPOR010000137.1 GCA_035625915.1 Alphaproteobacteria bacterium
CGGGCTATACGTACGTCTACCGCGCCTATGGCCTGCACTGGTGTCTCAACTTTGTTTGCGAGGGCGTTGGCATCCCCTGTGCCGTTTTGATCCGCGCAATCGAGCCGCACTTTGGTATCCCGACCATGCAGGCGCGCCGCCGCCTCGCCGATATCCGCCTCCTGTGTTCCGGACCCGGGCGCGTGTGCGAGGCGCTCGGGCTGACGCGGGCCCACGACGGACTGGCGCTGGATTCGCCGCCATTCGAGATTCGCGGCCGCTTGGATCCGGTTCGGGTTGCCCGCGGGGTGCGGATCGGGATTACCAAAGCGGCCGATAAGCCGTGGCGTTATGGCCTTATGGATTCACGATTCTTAAGCCGCCCCCTGAAGCGCGAAGGTGCGCTGGCACGGACGCGGCCAACCTTGGCCTCGCTTTAGCTTTATCGAGGCAGCTTTATCGAGGCGAACCGCGCCGAGCCATTGCGACGACCGGTCGCCGTGGCCGACCGGCATTCTGCGTGCGCCGGTCAAAGCCCGACTTGCTCCGCCGTGACGGGCCGGCCTCGGCGTGGGACGGCCTCGGGGGGCAGCGGCGGCCGGCTATTAGCTCGCCTCCTTGAGCCGCTGCAGAGCCTCGCGGATACTGGCGCACCGAGCCTGTGCTTCCTCGCGTTTTTCTCGCTCGCCTTCGACCACGTCTTCGGGCGCTCGCCGAAGAAACTCCGGGTTGGCGAGCTTGACCTCGATCCGGCCGATGTCGCTCTCGATCTTGGTGAGTTCCTTTTCGAGGCGAGTGGATTCGGCCGAAAGATCGATCACGTCCTTAAGGGGGAGCGCGACGATATCGCCGCGCACCACGAGCTGAACGGCACCGGCAGGGGCGGCGGTGGCAAAGGAAACCCCCGAAATCCGAGCGAGCCGACCCATGACATCCCGCCATCGCCCTGCCCGCTCCCGTGTTGCTGCCGACGGATTGGCGAGAACGAGAGAGATCTGGGCGCCTGGCGGGACATTGATTTCCACGCGTATCGAGCGGACCTTGCTGATAAGATCGATAACCCAGCCGATTTCGGCTTCGGCCGCTTCATCATCGAGCCCATCGGGGTGCGGCCAATCGGCAAGTGCCAATAGCGTGGGGCGCGGCGGTCCGGATTCCGCCGTGACCCGCCAGAGTTCCTCGGTGACGAATGGCATGAACGGATGCAAAAGCTTGAGCGACACATCGAGCGCCCAAGCCGTCATGGCCCGGGTTTCATCCTTGGCCGGGCCCTCGGGGCCGGCTAACACCGGCTTTGCCAGTTCCAGATACCAATCGCAAAACACGTTCCACACGAAGCGATAGACTTCGCTGGCCGCTTCGTTGAACTTGAACGCCTCGAGAGCAGCAGTGACCTCGCGCACGGCGCGGGCGACTTCGTGAGCGATCCAGCGATTGAGGGTTTCGCTAACCGCAGCAGGATCAAAGCCGGGCACGCGCGCACACGCGTTCATGTCCGCAAACCGGGCCGCATTCCACAGCTTGGTCGCAAAATTGCGGTAACCTTCCACTCGGCTCGTTGATAACTTGATGTCGCGGCCTTGCGCTGCCATCGCGGCAAGTGTGAAACGCAGCGCGTCTGCCCCGTATTCGTCGACGAGCTCCAGTGGATCGATGATGTTGCCCTTCGACTTCGACATTTTTTGCCCGCGCTCGTCACGCACGAGCGCGTGGATATAGACATTTCTGAACGGCACCTCCTTCATGAAATAGAGTGCCATCATCAGCATCCGGGCGACCCAAAAGAAGATGATGTCGAAGCCGGTGACCAAAACATCGCTGGGATAGTAGCGGGCAAGTTCCGCCGTCTGCTCCGGCCAACCCAAGGTCGAGAAGGGCCACAGAGCGGAGGAGAACCAAGTATCGAGCACGTCCGGATCGCGAGTTAAAAATGTCGCAGCGCGTCCGGGGTCGCGCGCGATCGCCCCCGCTTGTTCTCGGGTCAGCGAGCCATCAGCCACATATCGGGCCAGGGCCTTGGCGAGGGCTTCCTCTTCACTCTCCGCCACAAACACATCGCCCT
>DASPOR010000138.1 GCA_035625915.1 Alphaproteobacteria bacterium
GAAGAACATCAGCTCGGTCAATCCGTCGCGAAGGTCCCGCCATGCATCGAGCGCTGCGACGATCTGGCGGGAGAGTCCTTGCTCGGCGGCCGCGAGTGGATTATCGGCCGCAACGGGCATCCGGTTCTTACGCACCCATTCGGCGGCTGCCTTGAGGGGCGACATGGTGGGGTTGGAATCGCCGAACAATTCGTATTGCAATTCGAGCGGATGCAATTTGTGCATCCAATTCGCACCCGCGGCGGGCGACATGGCGCGGATGAGTGGCTGCAGATACGTGCGATAAAGCGCCAAATTGATCTCCGACACCTTGGCAACAGCGGCGAAGCTACGTTCATCGGCGGCGTCGTTGCCACCGATTGCGCGGATATCGGCGAGGGTCCGCGCTTCGCAACTCATCACCCAATCGCCCGAGGCAAGGTCCGCACCGGGCGTATCGGCGGTCTTCTTTTCGAATTTAGCCTCGTAAAGCCCCGGGGGCAGCACATCGATGAGATCGATGTTGCTCGAGAACTCGCTGTGCTCCTTTCGCGCCACCCCGCTGGATACGAATATCCCCAAGTGGCCGATGGTCTCGTGGATTGTGTAGACGATTGTCTGGCCGTGAGAGCGGATGTCGTCGACATCGTCGTAGAGATCGAGAATCCATTGGAGCGCTTGCTGAGGCGGGGTGATGTTGTCGCCCTTCGAGCAGAACACGACGATGGGCGACTGGATATTCCGCAAATCGATCGTGTAGCCCTTTGAAGTCTCGATTTCGCCAGCGACCAGCTTGTTGCCGACGAAAAGCTCGTCGACGATGAATTGGATCTCCTCTGAATTCAGTTTGACATGGCCGCCCCACCACCGTTCGAAGCCGAGATAGCGCTCGGCCTCGGTATCGACCTTCGAATAGAGGTTATATTGCTTAGTCCAATACGTGTTCGAGGGATTGAGATTCTCGAAGTTCTGAACCAGCCAGGAACCGTCGAACTTGCCGTGACCAAGGTCGCTGGTGAGTGCCGCAAGCCAGCTCCCGCCAAGAATGCCGCCGGTATATCGCATGGGATTTTTGCCGCGTACGCCAGCCCAATAGGAGAGCGGCGATCCCGCGAGAATAATGGGCCCGAATAGCCCGGGACAGACAGCGGCAAGCATCGCAACCGCCCAACCGGCCTGGCAGTTGCCGATCACGCATGGTTTGCCGTCGGCATCGGGATGAAGGGCAATGACTTTTTCCAGGAACGCCGCTTCCGCACGCGCGATATCTTCGATCGTTTGGCCGGGCATCGGGTCGGGCAGAAAGCCGATGAAATAGCAGGGATGGCCGGCCTTGAGCGCTTCCCCGATTTCGCTGTCCGCCTTGAAGCCGCCGATGCCAGGGCCGTGACCAGCGCGTGGGTCAACGACAACGAAAGGACGGCGCTTCGGATCTATCGAAGCTCCCGCCGGCGGAACGATACGCACAAGCATATAGTTGACCGGCCGCTCGAGCGTCCGGCCGTCCACCACAAGCTCGGCCTTGTAGTCAAGAACGTTCGGTGCCTTCATTGCAATATGTTCTCGATACTGATTGCCGCGCTGGCGCATAACGTCCCAGAACAACACAGTTCTTTGTGCCGCATCGACCATGTAGGCTGAAAACGGATTTGCGAACGGCGCGAACGCACCGAATACTGGCCGTGGTTGAACGGTCGAGCCCTGGGACTTTTCGATCGCTGACATCGTGACACCTTTCGCTTATGACGCCTGATCCGCACCCGTCGCTTCGATCGACGCGGATTTTCGCTCGCTGGTAAACATTAGAATACACTAATTTGCAGTTGTCATATCGCTCTTTGACCTGTGTCAATCGTCACACAACGTTCACGCGCTAGAGCTGCTCTGCGGCCGGGCTGCGCGGCAAAGTGAGCCGTAAAATCGACAGCCTCATAGTGCTCAGTCGCGCCGTAGGGTTTGCCAGTTGCAATGAACCGACTATAGTTTCCGTACGGGTTCCGGGTATCGTGATGCAGGACACTGTAGAGCGTTTCTAATAAAGCCGGTGCGTGCCCGTTTTGGGCGGTCGACCATTTGCCGAAGAGTGGAGTCAATGTTTTAAGTTGTGCCTTCGATGAAGCGTGGTGGGTGGGACCGGAGGGGGTCGAACCATGGCACCAAAGACCACATTGGCGATATTGTTCGCAAGCTTGGCACTCGGCGCGTGCGAACATAAGCCGACGACAACGGCCAAACTCACCGCCGTGCACGTAACGACCGTCCACATGCAGGACTACGACCAAACTCGTGCGCTAACGGGAGAGATCGAATCCCGAATCCAAAGCGATCTCGGGTTCCGAATCGCTGGAAAGGTGATCGCGCGACCGGTCGACGTCGGCACGACCGTTAGGCAAGGAGATCTGCTTGCGCGGCTCGACGAACAGGATCAGCAGAACGCGCTCAGCGCCGCCCAGGCCGATCTCGCTGCAGCACAAGCGGAGCTCACGCAAACCCAAGTAGAAGCACAGCGCCAGCGCGACCTGCTCGCAAAAGGGTTCACGACCAAAATCCGCTTCGACATCGCGGAAAAGAACTACCGTGCAGCACAGGCCCATATGGACTCCGCCAATGCCAGCGTCCAAATCGCGAAGGACAACGTGTCCTATACGGAACTGAAGGCGGACCGCGACGGAACCATCGTCGCAACGGGCGCTGAGCCGGGACAAGTCGTGACAGTTGGGCAGATGATCGTGCGTCTGGCGCAACCCTCCGAAAAGGAGGCCGTCTTTCGAATCGGAGGGGCGAGGCTAAATCTGGCGCCCGAGATCAAGTCGGTCGAGATTGCGCTCGTCGAAAACCCCGCAATCGTCACCCACGGCCAAATCCGGGAAATTTCGCCGGGAGTCGATCCGGTCACGCGAACCTACACGGTCAAGGTGGCACTACCCGATGCACCCGACACCATGCGCCTCGGTGCCACCGTGATCGGCACCGTTAAGCTCCCACTCGAGCCGGCTGTCGATCTTCCCTCGTCGGCCCTTTTCTCAACCAAGGCGGAAACGCCTGCTGTCTGGGTCGTGGATCGTGCGACCAGCACGGTTAGCCTCAAACCTGTGACGGTGGTGCAATACGACACTGGCACAATCGTGGTCACCGGAGGGCTCGATGTCGGCGAGCTCGTGGTTACCGGTGGTGCGATGAAGCTCAGGCCGGGCCAAAAGGTCGTCGTCAAGGACACCGGGACATGAGCCGTCAATCGACGAGACGGGTGCACATCGCCATGATCGCGGCCTTAGCCTTTATGACTACTGCCTGGAGCTGCGAAAAGGAGCATGTCGAGGAAGAACCGCTCATCCGACCCGTGCGCAGCATGACCATCGAGCCGCAAGCGCTTGGGGGCTTCATCGCCGTGACGGGTACGATCGAACCGCGCACGGAGGCGAATCTCGGATTTCGGATTGCCGGCAAGCTCATCGACCGGGCTGTGGATGTCGGCGACAAAATCGATCGCGACGACGTCCTTGCGCGACTGGACGATCAGGACCAGCGCAACGCCCTGGTTACCTCGCAGTCCAAGTTGGCCGAGGCGGAGGCCGAGCAGACCCGCGCGCGGAACGCGGAGGAACGTCAGCGCGTGCTCTTGGCCCGGGGTGTGGTGGCGCAAGCCGATTATGACCTTGCCTTGCGCGCGGCGCGCACAGCCGATGCAAAAGTCGATGCCGCCAATGCCGACGTGCGGGTCGCAACCGACCGTGTGAGCTATACGACGTTGACGGCGGATCAGGACGGCGTGATCACCGCAGTCGGCCCCGATGTCGGCAAGGTCGTGCAGGCGGGTGAGATGATCGTCCAAGTTGCACGCCCCGAGGATCGCGAAGCGGTGTTCCACGTTTCCGAGGCGATCCTGCGTAGCTCACCTGCAGATCCGGTCATCGAGGTCTCACTCGCCGAAGCACCCGGGGTCATGGCGACCGGCCACATCCGGGAATTCTCCCCGCAAGCCGATCCCGTCACTCGCACCCATGCCATACGGGTTACCTTGGAAAATCCGCCTGAGCTGATGCGCCTTGGCGCCTCGGTGACCGGCCGGCTCAAGGCTCCAGCCGAGGCCGTCGTGGAAGTGCCGCGCTCCGCCCTTCTCGAGGAGGCGGGCAAGACCCTGATCTGGCTTGTCGACACCAAGGATAAGACTGTGCATCGGAAGGAAATCGTGGCCGGCCCACCCGGTAAGGCGGGATATGTCATTGTTTCCGAGGGCCTTGGCAAGGGCGACGTCGTTGTCACAGCGGGCATTCATAGTCTCACGGACGGGCAACGCATCTTGCTTACCCCTTGATGAGCGACGACAACAACGTTGGCGAGGGTAAGAGACAGGCGCAATGACAGGATTCAACCTCTCCGAATGGGCACTGCGGCACCGGTCACTCGTCTGGTACCTGATGATCGTCCTGCTTGTATTCGGCGCGTTCTCCTATATCAATCTCGGCCGCGAAGAGGACCCGGCTTTCGTCATCAAGACCATGGTCGTCCAGGCCCGGTGGCCGGGTGCGACCATCGATGAAACGATCAATCTCGTGACCGATCCGATCGAGAAGAAGCTGGAGGAGACCCCGTATCTCGACTACGTAAAGAGCTACACGAAACCGGGCTCCTCCGTCGTTTATGTTTATCTTCTTGATTCAACTCCGCCCGATCTCATTCCCGATATTTGGTACCAGGTCCGTAAGAAGATAGGCGACATCCGAAGCACCCTTCCAAAGGATATCCAGGGGCCGGCGTTCAATGACGAGTTCGGCGACACGTTCGGCATAATTTACGCCTTCACCGCCGACGGATTCAGCTATCGCCAGCTCAAGGACTACGTCGAATCCGTGCGCACGGATCTAGCCCGCATTCCGAGTGCGGGCAAGATCCAATTCATCGGCATTCAGGACGAGAAGATCTATCTCGAGTTCCCAACGCGTCGCCTTGCCGGAATGGGTGTCGACCGCGATCAGGTCATCGCGAGCCTCCAGGCCCAAAACGCCCTTGCCCCAGCCGGCGTCATCGAGGCCGACAAGGAAAAGATCATCGTCCGCGTCAGCGGCGAGTTTTCATCGGAAGAGAGTCTTCGTGACATCAATTTGCACGCGAATGGCCGCTTTTACCGGCTCGTCGATCTGGCAGACGTCCGGCGTGGCTATACGGAGCCGCCCACGCCGATGTTCCGCTATAACGGCCAGCCCGCCATTGGCCTGGCAATCGGCATGGCCCCTGGCGGGAACGTGCTCAAATTCGGGAAGGAAGTCGCAGAGCACATCCGGCAATTCGAAGCCGCATTGCCGGTCGGCATCGGTGTTCATCTCGTCGCCGACCAGCCGGTGGTCGTCGAGGAGGCCGTCGCCGGGTTCATGAAAGCCCTCGAAGAAGCCGTGATAATCGTGCTCGTCGTGAGCTTCCTCAGCCTGGGTCTTCGCGCCGGGCTGGTGGTTGCGTGCTCGATTCCGCTCGTTCTGGCCATCACATTCGTCGGCATGGAGTTCGCGGGAATAGCGCTCCAGCGAATATCGTTGGGCGCTTTGATCATTGCCCTTGGGCTTTTGGTGGACGACGCCATGATCACGGTCGAGATGATGATCACCAAGCTCGAGGAGGGTTTCAACCTGGAGAAATCCGCGACCTTCGCCTATACCTTGACTGCCTTTCCGATGCTGACGGGAACCCTCGTCACCGTCGCAGGTTTCGTGCCGGTCGGCTTTGCCCGCAGCGGTGCCGGGGAATACTGCTTCTCCATCTTCTATGTCGTTTCGTTCGCACTGATCGTTTCCTGGTTCGTCGCGGTTGTCTTCGCACCGCTTATCGGCGTCTCGATCCTGCCTCGGGAGATGAAAAAGAAACATTCCGCGGAACCTGGACGATTAGGCCGAATGTTTCGCGCGGCACTTCGATTCGCAATGCGCGCAAAATATCTGGTGATCGTCGTGACAATCGCGGCGTTCGCCGCGTCGGTGTTCGGTCTGCGTTTCGTTCAGCAGCAGTTCTTTCCAGCATCCGATCGTCCCGAATTGCTGGTCAATTTGACGTTGCCGCAGGACAGCACCATTGACGCCACGCAAGCGACCGTCGACAGGCTTGAGAAAGTGCTTTCGACGGATCAGGACATCGCTCACTGGAGTTCCTATATCGGCCAGGGTGCGGTCCGGTTCTACCTTCCACTCGACGTGCAACTCGCGAACGACTACTTCGCCCAGCTGGTCATCGTGACCAAGGGTCTCGAGGAGCGAGAGCGGCTACGCGCCAAGCTCGATCGTCTCCTGAACGATGAATTCTCCGACGTCAACACGCGGGTGAGCCTGCTTGAACTCGGGCCCCCGGTCGGCTGGCCGGTTCAATACCGAATATCCGGTCCCGACATAGGCGACCTCCGCGACTATGCATACCAGCTCGCCGGCGTGATCGGATCGAGCCCCTATACCGAACTCGTCAACTACGATTGGAACGAGCCGAGCAAGGTTGTGCGCGTCGTGGTCGACCAGGACAAGGTTCGAATGCTTGGGATAAGTTCAGAGACGCTGCACGAGACGCTGCAGGCGACCGTAAGCGGAACGCCCTTTACTCAAGTGCGCGACAGCATTTATCTGATCGACGTCGTCTCTCGGGCCGGGACGGAGGAGCGCACCTCGCTCCAGACCTTGCGCAATCTTCAGGTGCCGCTTGCGGACGGGAGAACCGTACCGCTCGAACAGGTTGCCTCCTTGAGCTATGGGCTGGAACAACCGCTCATCTGGCGCCGCAATCAATTGCCGACGATTACCGTCCTCGCCGACGTCGTACCGCCAATCCAGGCTGCCACCGTCGTCAAGCAGCTTGAGCCAAGCATCCAGAATTTGCGCAAGAGCCTCCCGCCCAGCTACACCATCGAGGTGGGCGGCGTCGTCGAGAACAGCGAAAAGGGTCTCCGCTCGATCGTCGCGGTGTTTCCGGTCATGATTTTCCTGATGTTGACAGTGTTGATGATTCAGCTTCAAAGCTTCCAGAAGCTGATTCTCGTGATGAGCGTGGCGCCGCTCGGGCTAATCGGCGTCGTGGCCGCATTGCTGCCAACGGGCACGCCGCTCGGGTTCGTGGCGATTCTCGGAGTCGTGGCACTCATCGGCATGATTGTCCGAAATTCAGTCATTCTCATCGCACAAATCGACACGCACATAGAAGAGGGCGAACCGGCATGGGACGCGGTCATCAACGCAACCTTGCATAGGGTGCGCCCGATCCTGTTGACGACCGCCGCGGCAAGCCTTGGCATGATCCCCATCGCACCCGAGGTCTTCTGGGGTCCGATGGCCTACGCGATAATCGGCGGGCTGCTCGTTGCCACCGTGCTGACGCTTATCTTCCTGCCAGCGCTTTATGTCGCGTGGTTTCGCACCAAGGAATCCGTCGCGACGAAGGCGCCCGAGCCCAAGGAACATGGCGCGCACGCTCCGAAGTCGGCCGAGTGAGGCCGCGCGCCGACGGTAGCAAGTGGCTGTAGATTTTGGATAGAGGACGAAATACCGGGTTGCGGCAGCCATTCATGACCTGCTACGCCCGCGCATGATGCAAATCAATGAACGATTTTGATAACGATTTATGTTTCGGCCTCCCCCCGTTGGGAAAGACGGCACATAGCGTTGCCAAGTACGAGACATTCTAGTCAATCATGATCTCGGTTTCCGTTACGCGAATGCAAAATTACCCATTTGGCCCTGACGATAGGTGGTGCGATGGAAAGGATCGTGGCGAAGCGGCACGACAAATACGATCGACTAATCGCTCGCGCGAAAACACTCCGGCCGGTTCGGACGGCGGTGGCGCATCCGTGCGATGAGTCTTCGCTGGGCGGTGCGGCGGAGGCAGCCAAAATCAGGTTGATCGAGCCGATTTTGGTTGGGCCGGCGGAGCGAATTCGGAATGTAGCAAAGAAGGAGGGTATCGAAATATCCGCCTTCCCACTGGTCGACGCACCCCACAGCCACGCCGCGGCGGAAAAGGCAGTCGAACTGGTGCGCACCGGCAAAGCGGACGCGCTGATGAAGGGCAGCCTTCACACCGATGAACTTATGGCGGCCGTGGTTTCCCGCGAAGGCGGATTGAGGACGGCACGAAGGATCAGTCATTGTTTCATCATGGACGTACCAGGTCATTCGGATCCGCTCATCATCACCGACGCAGCCGTGAACATCGCGCCAACCTTGGAGGAGAAAGTCGACATCGTCCAGAACGCGATCAATCTCGCGCACGACCTCGGTGCGCCGGAGGTGCGCGTGGCGATCCTGTCCGCGATGGAGACTATCAACCCGAAAGTTCAGTCGACCCTGGAGGCGGCGGCACTTTGCAAAATGGCCGATCGCGGCCAGATCACCGGCGGTATCCTTGACGGTCCGTTAGCGCTCGATAACGCGATCGACCCCCAGGCCGCTGAGATAAAGAACATTAAATCGCCGGTGGCGGGGCGCGCCAATGTGCTCGTGGTTCCAGATCTTGAGGCCGGAAACATGCTCGCCAAAAGCCTTTCGTTCCTGGCGGGTGCGGACGCAGCCGGGATTGTTCTCGGCGCGCGGGTTCCGATCATCCTGACAAGCCGTGCCGACTCGCTTTTGACGCGACTGGCGTCATGCGCTGTCGCCTCCCTCATCGCGGAGGCTCGCCGCACATCCGCTGCCAAGGCAATCGCATAGGAATCCAATGGCCGATTTCGTACTCGTCCTGAACGCGGGATCATCGAGCATCAAGTTTTCGGTCTTCAAGGCCGAGGTGCCTGACCCGGCCTGCGAACTTAACGGGCAGATCGAGGGGCTTTACGCGAGCGCGCATTTCATAGCGCGTGACGCCAAAAAAAACTTGCTCGACGAAAAACGTTGGCCCGAGGGCGAGAAGGTCGGCCACGACGTCGGCTTGGCCTACCTGACGCAGTTTCTCCGCAACTATCGGGGCGAACGTCGCGTCCTCGCGGTCGGGCATCGCGTAGTCCATGGCGGCGCGGAGCATTCGCGCCCAGCACTGATCGACAAAACCTTGGTTGCACAACTGGAGAAACTTTCCCCCCTCGCACCTCTGCATCAGCCGCACAATCTTGCGGCCATCAAGTCTCTTTTGGAATTGGCCCCGCAAATCCCGCAGGTGGCGTGCTTCGACACGGCATTCCACCGGACGCATCCCGAGGTGGCGCAGGCGTATGCGCTGCCGCCGGAAATTACGATGCGGGGCGTGCGGCGATATGGCTTTCATGGGCTCTCCTACGAATATATCGCGTCGGTTCTACCAAAAATCGATCCTCGATCGGCGGCCGGCCGGGTCGTCGTCGCACACCTTGGCAATGGCGCAAGCATGTGCGCGATCCACGCCGGGAGAAGCATTGCCAGCACGATGGGATTCACAGCCATCGAAGGCCTGCCGATGGGCACGCGATGCGGCAACCTCGACCCCGGGGTCATCCTCTTTCTCATGGACGAGCTTGGGATGGACGCGCGCGGAATCGAGAAACTGCTTTACACCCGCTCCGGCCTCCTCGGTGTTTCCGGCGTGTCGAGCGACATGCGCGCCCTCGAGGCGAGCACGGAACCCCGCGCCAGGGCCGCAATCGATTTATTCGTCTACCGCATTGGCCGTGAGCTTGGTTCCCTGGTCGCTGCACTCGGTGGATTGGACGCGATCGTTTTTACCGCGGGCATTGGCGAAAACTCCGTTGCGGTCCGGTCGCGCGTGTGTGGTGACGCCCAGTGGATCGGAGTTAAGCTCGACGCGACCGCGAACGAACGGCATGGTCCCCTGATCTCGGTGAGCGAAAGTCCGGTCCGTGCCTGGGTGATCCCAACGAACGAAGAACTTATGATCGCCCGTCATACCCTTCAACTCGTTGGCGCGGCTTGAGAGCGAGGCGGACATGGCAAGCGAACACAAGGCTCTGATACTGCATGGCAAGAAGGCGCTGGTGGTCGGGGTCGCGAACGAATACTCGATCGCGTATGGATGCGCCAAGGCGCTCCGCGAAGTCGGCGCCGATCTCGCGATAACCTATCTCAACGAGAAAGCGAGACCGTTCGTCGAGCCGCTTGCGAAAGAGGTCAGTGCAGCGATTTTCGCGCCCCTCGACGTCTCCATCGCCGGCCAGACCGAGCAAGTCTTCCAGTCGATCCGCGATAAATGGGGCCGCCTTGACATATTGGTTCACTCGATCGCGTTCGCGCCGAAAGAGGATCTGCAAGGTGGGCTGCTCAACTGCTCCGCGGAAGGTTTCGCCAAGGCAATCGATGTCTCGTGTCACTCTTTTGTGCGTCTCGCCAAACTGGCAGTACCCTTGATGACCGATGGCGGAACGATGATGGCCATGAGCTATCACGGCGCAAGCAAGGTCGTGCCGAATTACAACGTAATGGGGCCCGTCAAAGCCGCACTCGAGGCGGTCTGCCGCTACCTCGCTTATGAGCTGGGCCCGAAGCGAATTCGAGTGCACGCCATATCGCCAGGCCCACTCAAGACCAGGGCCGCATCGGGTCTCAAGGACTTCGATCTGCTGCTCACCGAAGCGATCGAGCGCGCGCCCGTCGGCGAGCTCGTCGATATCATGGATGTCGGATTTACCTGCGCCTTCCTTGCCACTCCGTTCGCCCGTCGATTGAGCGGGAGCACGATCTACGTGGACGGCGGCATGAACATCATGGCTTGATTTGGCAGGAATCGTGCGGGCGTCACTTGCCCCCGCTCACCGCAAGCACCTGCCCCGTGATCCAGCCGGCATAGTCCGAGGCAAAGAAGAAAACGGCATGGGCGATATCGTCGGGCATGCCGAGACGGCGCATCGCGATGCTCTCGACTAGGCGCCTCTGGCCCTCCGGACCGTAGGACTCCCATTGCCGCTCCGTCGTAGGGTTGGAGCGTACAAATCCGGGGGCGACGCTATTGACGGTGATTCCGAATGGCCCAAGCTCGTGCGCAAGCTGGCGCGTCAAACCGATCAGCGCCGATTTGGCCGCGGCATAGGCTTGGATTCCTGTCAAGCTGACACCGAGCCCCGCGACACTCGAAATATTGACGATGCGGCCGGCCCGTCCCACTTTCATCGCGGACACCACGGCCTGGCTCAAATTGAAAGCGCCGGTCACATTCACGTCGAAGATTTCCTGCCATTGACCCGCGCGTACCGCCTCGATCGGCTGCCCAACCTGGCCGCGTACCCCACCTGCGTTGTTGACAAGCACATCGACACGCCCTCGGGCCGCGAGCGCTTCTTCCACAAAATTGCCGACGGCGGCACGGTCCGTGACGTCGACCGTCCGGACGACCATCGCGCCACCTTCCATAGGCCTTGCCTCGGCGGCGGTCACGCGCAAGCCGGCCTCGTTCACGTCGCACGCCCACGCAACGGCGCCGCGCGCCACAAAACCGTGCGCAATGGCGCGGCCGAGGCCGTGACCGCCGCCGCTCACGATAACCGTCTTGCCGCTGAAGTCGATTTTCATCGCGCAGGTCCCCTCTGGAAGATCACGTCCGCGGAAGCCTGCACCTGGGCGAGCGCCTCGGCGAGTCGGCCAAGATTTGTGCGCTCCAGGCCGAGCCTACCGTCCTCGATATCGTGGATGAGTGCCACCAGTCTGCGGATCAACGGGCTGCGACGACCATGCTTTTCGCCGATCTCGGCGATGATCGCGATTTGCGCGTCGATCTCGGTCTTGCGCTTGCGCACCGCCAGGTCGCGCCAGATACCGCTGTGGGACTTCGCCGATTTTCGATTGTGTGCAACCATCGCGGCGATGGAGCGCGCGAGTTGAGCGGGGTTCGCACCGACTGTAAAGGCGTCAGGATCGAAGCCATTGAACCCCTCCGGCTTGACGCCCTCTACTTCTGCAACCGCCATCACTTCGCGGCCCAAGGCACCGTAGAGGTCGGCGTATTCTTCGATGGCAAGAGCGTCCGCGATTGAGTCGTTGGTCAGTGCTGTGGCGAACAGCAACGTACCGTAGCCGAGCTTTCCCCAGAGATAGCCCCAGATGTTCTCCGTGACGATTGCTTCGGGTTCGAAGTCGCAGATCTCTTCATGCAATGCGGTCAGGCGTGGCGTAGTTTTTCCGTCGAGTTCTCCGAGAACAACGGCCCCGCGTCCGCCGTAGAGCACCACACCCGGTTCAAGATAGTCCGCACCGAAATTCACGAACGCGCCAATCGTCCGATTCCAACCGACAATGCTTGCTATGACAAGCTCATTGAGGCCATTCTGCATCGAAACGACATAGCCGTCGGACGACAGGAAAGGGCGGAGGGCGTTGGCGGCCGCTTCGGTATGGTGCGCCTTGACGCAAAGGAGAATTCGCGCGAAGGAGCCTGACAGCCGGTTAGGCGTGTAGGCCGGTGTCTTCACGTCGAATTGCGCGATCGGCCCCTCGATTCGAAGGCCATGCCGTTCGATAGCCGCGACATGCTCGACAACGTTATCAACGAAGATCACCGCGTGACCGGCACGCGCGAGGTGTGCACCGATCGTGCCGCCGATCGCACCAGCTCCCCAAATCAGGAGCGGTTCCGTCAATGCCACGGCCCCTCGATCGCGCCGCGCGTCTCGTCCACGGCGACCGACCAGAGCGCGAGCATTTCCTCGTCCGGGCGTTGATAACGGCCGCCAAAATTGCCATCCTCGATGTAGTCGCGCACTTGCGTGGGATTCATCATGCGCAGGCGTTCGGTTTCGATCATTGTCTTGCTTCCGCCCGGAAGCGCGATATTCGGCACCCGCGTCCAGGGAAAATTCTCCATCCACGACGCGTGGCTTGCGACCGGATCGATCTCTTGTACCTTCGCCCAAGTTTTTGGCGCGTTCCACCAATTGTAGAACCGCGCCGTAACGCCGGGGTTTTCACTCATCCATTCCTGAAAGAAAGCGCCGGCAGGCGCATTCCCGCCATGGCCGTTCACGAAAAGGATGCGGCGAAACCCTCCCCGCTTCAAGCTTTCGAGGACGTCGCGGACGAGTGACAGCAGCGTTTCGATTCGCAAGCTCACTGTGCCGGGAAAAGCTGTGAAATACGGCGTTATCCCATAGTTGAGCGCGGGAAAGACCGGCACGCCGAGTGGTGCCGCAGCCTCGACGGCGACGCGTTCGGCGAGAATGAGGTCGACGCCGAGACTCAGGTAACTGTGCTGTTCGGTGCTGCCAATCGGCACAACCGCACGGTCGTCGCTTCGAAGGTAAGTTTCGACCTGCATCCAATTCATTTCGGTGACGCGCATACGCCTGCCCCTCCTGAAAATATGCACCGTCAGACGGCAATACCAATCAACGCCTGGTTTGCATTGACCGCAAGGCTCGTGAGGTTGTAGAGCACCGGCCCGCTATGCTCGGCGAGAATCGGCTTCTCCCAGGCGCCCACAATATCGTAGATCGTGCCGATCCGCTCACCGCGCTCCACGGTCGCGCCGGGCGACACGGCCGGATGCCAGAAACCCGCGGCCGGCGACACCATTACCTCCATCCGGCAAAGCCTTGGCGACGGCATACCTGTCGTGCTCGCCGCGAGCATCCCAAGGTGGGCCATGATCCGTTTTACCCCGGCCTCGAGCCAGCCGACGCTTTCCTCGCTCCAGAGGCCGTTCGCACCCGACTCGAGGAGAACGGCCGGCACACCCGCCGCAGCAGCGGCCGTGTAACTGTGCCCGCGTGACTGGCTGCGCACGGCGAAGGGCAAGCCGCTTGCAATCGCGATCGCCTCGCTCGGCGAATGCCCGGCGGGAAAGATCGAGAACGGAGTCAGTGCTTCGACGACGTCGCCACTGTGCAGGTCGATGTAAGCATCCATGCCCGAGATTGCCGTGCCGAGCAGCCAGGCGGTAAGTCGTTCGCTCGCACTGCCGCTACTGTTGCCAGGGAACATGCGGTTGATGTTCTTGTCATCCGATGGATTGAAAAATGCGCGATGGGTCCAGAATGCCTTGATGTTCACGATATGCATGATGACCAACTCGCCCCGAAGCTCGCCGGGCGATATTGACGCGAGACGGCGCGCCGACTCGATTCCGGAATATTCGGCGCCATGTATCCCGGCGGACACGATGAGCTTCGGACCGGGCGCTCGTCCGCGAACGATCGTGCAGGGTAGAGACAGGCCGGCTTCGGGCTCGACATAGCCGCGCCAGCATTCCTTCCCAACACTTTCCGCAATTTTGAGTGGCATGTCGGCACCTCCCTCCACCCGCGTCCATAATCCTCCGGCGGCTCTTGCAGCGTTCGATGCCGCGCTCGGACGCGCCTGCCATCGCCCGAGTTAGCGATAGATCGCGGTGACGGGGGCATCGTTGCCGCGCGCGTAGCCGCGATACATCCCTTCCGTCGAGAAGGGCAGCGCGATCTTGCCGCTACGATCGACCGCGATCACGCCGCCGCGCCCACCGTATGCGGGAAGTCGTTCCATGATGATGTGGCTGCAAGACGCCGCTAGATCGGCCCCCGTGTATTCCATTCGCGCCGAGATGTCATGGCCCACGACCAGGCGCATGAACACTTCACCGCTTCCCGTCGCCGAGACGGCCAAGGTGCGGTTATTGGCGTAACATCCCGCACCGATGATGGGCGTGTCTCCGACCCGGCCGGCGTGCTTGTTTGTGAGGCCACCCGTCGAGGTGGCCGCCGCAAGATTCCCGTCGCGATCGAGGGCAACGGCGCCGACGGTCCCGAGCTTGTTGTCGGGGTCGGGACGCGTTTTCGGCAATACGGCGAACAAGGTCGCCGCATCGTGATCGAGTGCAGTACCACCCCTTTCGCGCACAAGCCGCCATTGTTCGCGTCGCGCCTCGGTCGCGAAATAGGCATTGTCGACAAGTACCAGGCCCTCTTCCGCGGCGAAGCGGTCCGCACCTTCGCCGACAAGGAAGACATAATCCCCACCCGCCATGACGGCACGCGCGGCCCGCACCGGATTGCGTATTCGCCGCGTGCAGCCGACCGCCCCGGCCGCAAGCGTGCGGCCGTCCATTATCGAGGCGTCGAGCTCGTGAGTGCCCTCGCTCGTGAAGACGGCGCCATGTCCGGCGTTGAAGAGCGGGCAGTCTTCGAGCGAAACCACGGCCTCGGTCACCGCGTCGAGCGCGCTGCCGCCCTGCATCAGGACAATTTGCCCGGCCTTGACCGCCGCCGCGAGTCCTGCGTGATAACGCGCTTCCTGTTCCGCCGAAAGTGAGCTTCGCGCGACCGTACCAGCGCCACCATGGACTGCAATGGCCGGGACAGGGCCAGGCCCGGTCATGTGATCTGGTCCGGGCAGGTTGGCGCAAAATCGGCTCGCATGCCGGTCGATCCTCCCGCATTGTGCTATTGCAGGATGTCTTCAAATGCGCTCGCTCGCACTCGAAGGCGCTGCGGCGACGGGATTATCCCATGCGATGCTTTGCGAGCAAATGATTTTTCATATAGAGTTTCGGCGTTAATCCCTTCAAAGAAGGATAAAACGAGACTTCAGCAAAACAACAGAGAGGAGCGTCCCGCCATGAAGCGATTTCTGTTGGTTGCCTTCCTCGTATTCGCTGCATTTACCGGAGTTGCGCGCGCCGACACGACGCTGGTCATCGCCATCGCGGCCGATCCGACCGGCTTCGACCCGGAGGCCGTGCTCAACAACACGTCCGGCTTTGTCATGGCCACGATTTACGACAGCTTGGTCAAATACAAGCCAGGCTCCGTCGACGTCGAACCCGGTCTTGCCGAAAGTTGGGACGTCTCACCCGACGGCCTCACCTACACGTTCCATTTGCGCAAGGGTGTCACGTTCCACGATGGCACGCCGTTCAACGGCCCGAATTATATCAAGACAATCAAGCGTCTTGTCGACAAGAGCGACGAAGACTCGATCTTCAAGACCGGACCGGTCGAGGGCTATATCGACGACACCTACGGGGCGGTGGAGAGCTACACGGCACCCGACGACAACACGGTCGTCTTCAAGTTCAAGGAATCCTCAGCACCCTTCACGACCAATCTGGCGATGGTGTGGAATGGCGTGGTGAGTCCGACCGCGGTGCACAAGCTGGGCAAGGACTTTCGCACCCATCCGGTCGGTACGGGACCGTTCATTTTCAAGGAATGGCGGCCGGGCGACCAGATAACGCTCGACGCAAACCCCAACTACTGGAACGGCAAGCCTAAAGTCGACCATATCGTTTTCAAGGTGATGCCCGATCCGCAGGCCGCCCTTCTCGCCATAAAGCGTGGGGACGTGCAAATCCTGGCTGATGTCGGAGCGCAAATCATTCCAGCCGCAAAAAGCGACGCCAATCTTGTCGTCGTGACCCAGCCGGGACTTGCCGTGAGCGGCGTTGGAATGCCGCCAGACACCAAGCCCTTCGACGACAAGCGGGTCCGCCAGGCGCTCAATTATGCAATCGATCGCGACGCGCTCGACAAGTCGCTGTTCCAGGGGTATGCCGCACCCATGACGTCGCCGCTGCCGGAAGCGCAGTGGGGCTTCGATCCCTCCCTCAAGGGCTACAGTTACGATCCGGCAAAGGCGAAGCAAATGCTCGCCGAAGCGGGTTACCCCAATGGCTTCAAGACCGAGCTTTTGACGTATAACAGCCCGCGTGGTTACAACTCGGCCGGTGCGGATCTCGCCGTCGCTGTACAGGGATACCTGCAGAAGGTCGGCGTCGAAGCCAATGTGCGCAAGGAAGAGATCGGCGCCTATCTCGCGGAGATTCGCAACAAGACGAACAAGTACAACAAGGGCATGTTCCTGGTCGGATGGACCGGCGACAATGGCGATCCGGACAACTTCCTCTTCGAACTCTTCGGTTCGGCGAATATTCCGGTCACGAACACACCGCGATACGTGAATCCTGAACTGGACAAGGTTCTCGTCGAGGCGCAGCGCGTTCCCGATCACGACAAGCGTGTCGCCCTCTATCATGAGGCCCAAAAGATCATCCTGGACGACGCGCCCTGGATCTTCTTGAACTCCGTCATGCAAGTCCGCGTCACACGCAAGGAGGTCAAGGGCTACCTCCTCAATCCAACTCAAATGTTCTTCGAGATGCAGCGAGTCTCGCTGGAGAAATAGTGGCCGATATTACGGCGGCGCGCCGGGACTGCCCCGGCGCGCCCCTTCATTCCGATTCCAATATGTCGTCGCGGATACATGCCTTGTAGCGGCCAGGCGAGATTTCGCGCAGCTCGGGCACTCGCTTGGCGCACTCGTCTATCGCATAAGGGCAACGCGTGCGGAAGACGCAGCCGGATGGCGGGTTGATCGGGCTTGGGATGTCACCCTTGAGGACGATCCGCTTGCCCTTGCGGTCGGGATCGGGAACCGGGACGGCGGAAAGGAGTGCCTCCGTATAGGGGTGTCTCGGCTTGCGGCAAAGCTCGCGGCCGGGCGCTGTCTCCATGACTCGGCCGAGATACATGACGACAATTCGATCCGAGATGTACTCGACGACCGCGAGATCGTGCGCGATGAACAGCATCGTCAAGCCGAGCTTCTGCTTGAGTTCGCGCAAGAGATTGACGACTTGTGCCTGGATCGAGACGTCAAGGGCCGAGACCGGCTCGTCGGCAACGATAAATTCGGGCCCGACGGCAAGTGCGCGGGCGATGCCGATACGCTGGCGCTGGCCGCCCGAGAATTCGTGTGGGTAACGGCTCATATGGTCAGGCAATAGGCCCACGAGGCGCAAAATCTCGGAAACCCGGGCATGCCGTTCGGCCCGCCCTGCACCAATGCCGTGAATGACGAGAGGCTCGGCGACGATCTCCTCAACGCGCATTCGCGGGTTGAGAGATGCGAAGGGATCCTGGAAAATCGGCTGCGCTTGGCGGCGGAACGCGCGGAGTGCTGCTTGCCCCAAGCCCGCGATATCGACACCCTTGAAGAGGATTGCGCCACTCGTTGCATCGTTCAACCGCAGGATCGTGCGGCCCACCGTCGTCTTGCCGGAGCCCGACTCGCCGACGAGGCCGAGCACCTCGCCCTGCTCGATCACGAACGACACGTCGTCAACGGCTTTTACCTGGCCCGCACCGCGCGAGAAGATGCCGCTTCCGGCGTCGAACCACTTCTTGAGGCCGCGGACCTCCAAAAAGGGAGCATTCTTGTTCACGACCGAACCCCGCTATCCCGATGTAGGGCGACGTCGCGCCACCTGACACAGCGAACTGCGTGATCGGCCCCACAGGCCTCGAGCGGCGGCACTCCTTTATCGCATATGCCCGGCACATTGAAGGCGCAGCGGGGGTGAAAGGCGCAGCCTCGTGGCAAATTGTGGGGGCTGGGCACGTTGCCGGGGATGGCGGACAGCGTGCGCCCGTTCGAGCTATCCGTGCCCAAGCGCGGCACGGAGTTGAGGAGGCCGATCGTGTATGGCATGCGCGGCTCGCGAAAGATCGCGTGTACTGGACCCTGCTCGACAATACGGCCTGCATACATCACCATGATGCGGTCCGCGATCTCGGCGGCGACGCCGAGATTATGGGTAATGAAGATCACGGCCATGCCGAACTCGCCCTGGAGGCGCTTTATCAGTTCAAGGATCTGCGCCTGGATTGTCACGTCGAGGGCGGTTGTAGGTTCGTCGGCGATCAGGAGTGCGGGATTGCATGAAAGCGCCATTGCGATCATGGCGCGCTGGCGCATGCCGCCCGACATCTGGTGCGGATAGGCGTGCATTCGCCGCCCAGGTTCCGGTATGCCGAGGAGTTCAAGCATGTGCACGGCGCGCTTGAACGCCTCGCTCCCGCTCTTGCCCTGATGCAGGCGGATCGCCTCGATGATCTGGTCGCCGATCGTGTAGACGGGATTTAGCGATGTCATCGGCTCCTGGAAGATCATGCCAAGGTCGTTGCCGCGAAACCCCCGCATGGCCACTTTGTCGAGAGTCGCCAGATCCCGCACGGCACCGTCGCGCGCACGGAAGAGGATGGCGCCCGATGCAATTCGCCCCGGCGGACTCTCGATGAGGCGCATGACGGCGAGGCTGGTGACCGACTTGCCCGAGCCCGATTCGCCCACGACGACGAGGGTTTCCCCTGGGTCGACATGGAAGGAAACGCCGTCGACTGCCGTCACTGTATCGTCCTCGGTCGCGAACTCGACCGTGAGGTCGTGGACCTCGAGTAGGTGCAGCGCTTCGCTCATTCCTTCCGCCGCCGCGGGTCGAAATGATCGCGCAAGGCGTCACCCACCAGATTGAATCCCAGCACGACGGCGAAAATCGCAAGACCCGGGAACGTCGCGATCCACCATGCGGACAGGAAATAGCTCTGGCCCTCGGCAAGCACCGATCCCCAATCCGGCGATGGCGGCTGCGCACCCATCCCAAGAAAGGAAAGCCCGGCCGTCTCGACCACCACGGTTCCGGCCTGCAGTGTCGCCATCACGAGAATAGGCGTAAAACTATTTGGCAGAATGTGACGCAATATGATTCGCATGCGGTTTGCGCCGAGGGCCTGTGCTGCGAGCACGAATTCCGTCGTCTTGACCGAGAGAACTTGACCGCGAATAAGACGGGCATATTGCGGCGTGTAGACGATACCGATCGCGATCATCGAGTTGAACAGGCTCGGCCCAAGTGCCGCCACGATAATGAGCGCGAGCAGCAGGTACGGGAAGGCGAGCAGCACATCGACCACGCGCATAATCGCGGAGTCGAGCCAAGCGCCGAAGAAACCTGCGATCAACCCCAGCGCGCAACCGAGTACGAGTGCCAGGCCGTCGGCGACGAAGATCGAGAGCAGGGCGGTTCGCGAGCCGAAAACCACCCGGCTCAGCACGTCACGGCCATATTGGTCCGTACCGAAAATGTGGTCGCCGGACGGCCCCATCAGCGCCTTCGCGAAGTCCTGGTCGAACGGGCTGTAAGGGGCGATGACGGACGCAAAAATCGTCAGCAGAAGGAACACGGCGACGATTGCGACCCCGATCCGCGCGGTCGGTCGCCGAAGCAGTCGTGCTGCATCGCGCGACCATTGCGGCCTTTCGACTGGGGCGATTTCGATCGCGCTCATCGATACCGAATCCTCGGGTCGAGGTAGGCGTAGCTTAGGTCGACGAAGAGGTTGACGAAGACGAAGACCGACGCGGTGAGCAGTGCGGCGGCCTGCACGACCGGGTAATCCCGCGTCAGAATCGCGTTCACCATGAGACGCCCGAGACCAGGCAGCGAGAATATCGATTCCGTCAAGACCGCACCTGACAATAGAAGGCCAAGCTGCAGGCCGATGACCGTCACGACCGGGATAAGCGCGTTGCGAAGCACATGTTTCAGGATGACGGTGCTTTCGGAGAGCCCCTTGGCGCGAGCCGTGCGCACATGATCGTGCGAGCGCATCGAGAGCATCTCGGAGCGCGTAATGCGCGTGATCAATGCGAGTGGAATGGTGCCGAGAGTGAAGGCGGGCAAGATCAGATATCGCAGACTCAGCAGGACGAACCGCCAGTCGCCGGAAATTATGCTGTCGACGACCGACATTCCGGTTACCCGCGGCGGTTCGACGCCGATGGGCATCAGGCCGCCAATGGGCAGCCAATCGAGGAATGCGCCAAACACGAGGATCATCATGAGACCGAGCCAAAAGATCGGCATGGACACGCCGAATAGGGAAAAGGTCATGACGATGTTGTCGAATCGCGACAGCGGTCGGACAGCGGCGAGGACCCCGCAAGGCACCCCGATCACAACGGCGACAAAGAGTGCCGCGAGCGAGAGCTGAATTGTGACGGGAAAGGCAATCCATACATCCTCGACAGCGGGCCGATTGCTGCGCAGCGACATGCCGAAATCGCCGCTTAGCGCATCGATCAGGAAGCGGAAATACTGCGTATAGATCGGCTGGTCGAGCCCGAGCTGCCGACGCAACGAATCGAGTTGCTCAGTCGTGGCACGGTCGCCGAGCAGCAACGTTGCGACGTCGCCCGGCAGCACGTGCATGGTCAGAAAGACAACGACGCTCACGCCGAAAAGCACCAGGATAAGCTGGACGAGCCGCCGCGCTACGTACTGGGCCACGCCGTTTCCCCCACCGTCGTCGGCGGGCAAATCATACCGAGGTCGAGCACGGGAAGGTTTCGCTCGACGGGCCCGCCATCTACAAGATGCCGGATGTGGCGTTTCCACTCAAGCGGGACAAGAATAATCAGTTCGTCGCGATGCCAAGGACCCGCCTTTTGAGCCTTCAATGCGACCGTGATTACCGCAGAACCGTGCCCAATCGGTCGAGAAGTGCCGCACTCCCCTGCTCGCGTGACGCGCGTCCATCGCTTCCGTCGAGAAAGGCGACCTGTTCGGTGAACAACATTCGCGTACCCGCACCCAGCGGCGTCAACTCAACCGTGGCGATCGACACCGAGTGCCGTTTCTGATCGAGGCGCATGTCGTAGACGGAAACAATGCGTTCGTCCTGTACAATGTCGTGGTAGCGCGCGACATAAACGGTGTCCGGCCCGTGACGGAAGCGCCCATGCAGAAGTTCGCTGCCGCCGATCCGGAAATCCAATTCCCGCTTGACGAGAGTCCATCCTTCAGGCCCGACGAACCATTGTGCCTTGATTTCCGGGTCCGCCCACGCCGCAAAAACGCGGACCGGCGATGATTCATAGAGACGTTCGATGGCGAACGTGCCGTGTACCACTGCCGGATTATTCATTGCTTCGTCCTCCTTTCACTGCTTCCCCTCATCGGTTCGCCGAGCAACTCGCCAAGCTGGTCGAACCGATGCTCCCAAAGCGCGCGGCGCTGCTTGATCCAAGCTTCGGCCAAGTCGAGCGCTTGCGGCGATAGTCGACATGTACGGACCCTCCCCTTCTTCCTTGTGAGGATCACACCGCTCTCCTCCAGGATTTGAATGTGCTGTACGACCGCGGCTAGCGAAATCTCGAGGGGCCGAGCAAGCTCGCTCACCGATGCTTCGCTTCGACTCAAGCGTTCGAGAATGCCTCTGCGGGTTGGGTCCGCCAGTGCATGAAAGACGCGGTCCAGCGTTATTCGATGGTCAAGCATATCCTTAACTATGCGTCCGCCACGCGGAATAGTCAAGCAACCACTTAAGTGTTGTGGAATAGTATTTTGAGACGGACTGAAAAGTTGGCGCTCGGCGCTTTAAAGTTTTGCTCGCAGCGTGCGGCTTAGCGCGTCAACTGCCGGTCTCGGGTACGGTCATCACTTCCAGCAAGTGGCCGTAAGGATCCTCAAAATAGAGACCGCGCCCGCCCCGACGTGTGTATAGCTGGCCATCGGTGTGGTTGTAGGGCCCACTACCAAAGGGAATGCCCTTCGCCTTTACGCGGGCGTAGATGGCGTCGAATTCCGCATTGCCAACGTGGAAGGCATAATGATGGCTGTTGCCGACTCTTGGGTCGAATCCGGGGCCGCCCCATGCCTCCGCCTCGTCGGCGAAATCGAAGGTCAAGCTTTCATTGACTTGCACCTGCGCGAAGTGGCTTTCGGCCGGCTTGACCGTCAAACCGAAGATCTCCGCAAAGAATCTGGCCGAAGCATTCTTGTCCTTTGCCGGCACGATCGTGTGGTCAAGGCGAATGGTCATAGCCCGCACCTCGATAGCTGGCTTGCGACGGGTGCGCGGCAAAGGCCCAGCACCTCGCCACTCTGGATTTCCGACGGATTGACTTCTAATTACCATAGTTCCGCGGACAGGGTGAGGTGGCGGCTCGAATCGGGGAAGTCAAGCCCACGCGTGGCGCCACGTCTCGGCCAAGAGCCTACGCTACGCCATTCATGCCTCGACGGTCGGCGAACTGCCATCGACGGTTGAGGAAATGCCCCATTGGGGATTGAGACAAAGCGGCTCGAAAGCCACAAAGTTCGCCGCACCGTCGTTCGGGCATTTGGCTCCAACAAATCAACGAACAAGCGACATATTTCGTGAGCATTTATTGATAGATAGAGTGTTGCGGTTTAATCTTGGCGGGTGCTGTGAGCGCCCGGCATTGCCCGAGCTCGATACTGGATCGAAATATGCCTATTCAGAACATGCCCGCGCAACTGAATTTGCCAGCGCGCTATTATGTAGAATCCGACATCTACGAGTCCGAGCGGCAGCGGATTTTCCGGCGCCATTGGCACATGCTCGGGCCGGCATCCGCCGTGTCCGAGCCCAGCCAATATCTCGCGACTGAACTCGCCGGTTGGAAGCTTTTTTTGCTGCGCGGAGAGGACGGCATCTTGCGCGCATTCCACAATGTTTGCCGTCACCGGGGCGCCCGTTTGTTGGAAGAGGGGCAAGGGCGCTGCACGATGCTCCGCTGCCCCTATCATCTCTGGGTTTACGATCAGGACGGCTCGCTACGAACGGCACCGTGGTTCGGCGAAGACCCCGGTTTTCGTCTCGAGGATTGGCCGCTGCAGGTGGTCTCGGTCGAGACGTGGCGGGGGCTTGTTTTCGCGTCACCGGCGCCGGGGATCAGCTTGCTCGAACAGCTCGGAGACCTTCCGGATGAAGTTGCCGATTATCCGATCGAATCGTTTAAAGCGGTTGCAACCGAGCGCTTTCTTATGAAATCCAACTGGAAGACCTATACCGACAATTTCGTCGAGGGGTACCACGTGCCCGGAATCCATCCAGCACTCAACAAAGTGATCGAGTTCGAGAAGTTCGAGACGATCGCACGACGAAACGTCGTGCGTATGACAGCGCCGCAGCGCGATGGCTCGATTTATGGCGGCAAATGGCTTTGGGCGTGGCCCAACTGGACCCTTTCTGTTTTTCCCGGCGGCATGAACACCAGCCGGATCAATCCGGTCTCAGCCTCCGAAACGGAACTTGTCTATGATTTTTACTTCGCCGATACCTCCCCCACCCGCGCACCGCAGCGCCAGCGCACAATAGAGACAAATTGCGCGATCGTTCGACAGGATTTCGGTATCTGCGAGCATACACAGCGAAACTACGCGTCGGGTGCCTATGTTCCGGGTCCGCTGAGCCCGCGCCATGAACAATCGGTCGCCTATTTCCAGCACAAGGTGTTGGAAACACTCACCGACTCACGCGAGGCAGCCGAGTAAAACGAATCCGTTCAAATCTTCTTGCGGTCGAAGGTAGCGATTGCCGTGCTCCGTTTCACACGGGACGCGCTCGAAGTTCGAACTTTCGCATGATATCAATAATAACGCGGGCCGAAAGGACCAACGATCAGAGGGGCGGAATCCATGAGCGTATCGCGCATCAGGTCTAGCGCGCGCATTTTGTCCGTCGCCGCCCGGTATGACATCGGCAAGAAACTGCGCGGGAAAATACGCCGCGCGGATCACGCAGAATGGTCGCCCCCGGCTTCCCGACGCGATCCAATTGCAATCCTCGTAGAAACAAGCCGTCATCGCATTCCGGAATTGTTAGCCATCCGCTATGGCCGCATGGCGGCTTCTCCCTTCGCGTTCCTGCGCGGCGCGGCGGCGGTAATGGCGGCCGACCTTGCCTCGACGCGCGACACGGGGCTGCGGGTGCAAACCTGCGGCGATTGTCATCTCGCGAATTTTGGCTCGTACGAATCGCCGGAGGGTAACGTCGTCTTCGATATCAACGATTTCGACGAAACGCTGCCGGCGCCCTTCGAGTGGGATATTAAGCGTTTGGCCACGAGCATCGTCCTTGCCGGCCGTGACGCCGGCCTTCCCGGAAAATCCTGCGCTGCCGCCGCCCGGAACTCCGTCGCCGCCTATCGCAAGCATATGTCCACCCTTGTGAAGCTCCCACCGGCCGAAGCCTGGCGTTCGCGCACGGATTTGATCGGGGCACTTGCCGAAATCGACGATCGCCGGGTGCGCAAACGCGAGGAGCAGCGCCTCGAAAAAGCCAGGGGATATCCGGCAGATGGGCTCTACGGTATCTCACGAGCCAGAGGGAAGTGGCGAATCAATGATAAGCGGCCCCTCGTTTATCACTTCGACGACAAACGAAGCGGCGTGCACGACCTCGCGGCCCGTGCTGTCTTCGCAAACTATGCTGAGACCCTCATGGAGGATCGCCGCATATTGCTCGATCGCTTCAGGCTTGTCGACGTTGCATTCAAGGTCGTCGGAATCGGGAGTGTCGGCACCTTCTGCGCGGTCGGCCTATTCATGACCGCAGACGATCAACCGCTGAGGCTTCAAATCAAGGAAGCCGCTCAATCGGTTCTAGCACCCTATGCGGGAGCGAGTGTGTACAGAAATCAGGGTGAACGCGTTGTCGTCGGCCAACGTCTGATTCAGGCGGCAAGCGATATTTTCCTGGGCTGGACACAAGACCGCAAATCCAAACGCGATTTTTACGTGCGCCACCTCAAGAACGCGCCGCTCGCCAATATTGCGGAAGAGATTCAAGCGACGGCGCTCGAATTCTATGCCCGACTCTGTGGCCGTACGCTGGCCCGCGCGCATGCCCGCTCCGGCGATGCGGCGCGGATTTCGGGGTATTTGGGCAATAGCAGCGCTTTCGATGAAGCGATCTCGGATTTCGCAGTCGCGTATGCGGATCAAAGCGCACGCGATCACCAGGCGCTGCTCGCGGCGATCAAGGCTGGCCGGATGAGCGCAAAGGCAACGTAGCCGCGGGTTGATAGCGACGATAGCCCTGCGCGCGCAATGTCGGTACATGTGCGAGCGAGCTGCACCGTCTGGAACGCCTATGATTAATCGACCATTCGCCGGTTCACCGAGAGTTGGGCAACGGCCGTTCGTCTTCAACGGAGAAGAACTCTCTGAGAATCCCGCCGACGAGCTCCGGCGCCTCGAGGAGCATATGATGGTGAAGCCGGGGTAAAATAACCAAATGAGAGCCGACGATTTCGCCGGCAATGAAGCGCGCTGCTTTCGGGCCCGCGCCGAGATCGTTTTCACCCGTGAGGACCAAGGTCTTGTGGCCGATGCGATGCAGTTCGGCGCCTAAGTCGTTGCGGACCAACACTTCGTAGGCTTTGGTGTAGCCCTCGCGATCGTTCGCCGAGATCGCGCGGCGGGTCCGCTCAATGATCTCCGGATGTGTCCTGCGGAAGTCCGCCGTGAACCACCGCTTGGACGCGTACTGGTCAAAATACGTGCTCGGCGGATTACTTCGAATGAAGGAAAGTCTCTCCTCGACTTGGGCCTGCTCCTCCCTCGTTCGGCCTGACGTCGCTGCGATGATGGCCAGCTTTTCGACGCGGTCCGCATGTCGTAGGGCAAGGCCTTGAGCGAGGAGGCCGCCCATCGAGAATCCGGCGACGTGCGTTTTTTCGATGCCGAGCCGATCGAGAATTTGCACGAGGTCCCCAATGAAATCGGCGAGCTGCCAATGACCGGCAGGACTACTCGATCGTCCGTGGCCTCGCGCGTCGGGCCTTATCGCCCGAAACCTGTCGCGAAAATGCGTTATTGGCCCGGTCCAGTCGTCGGAGCAACAACCAACGCCGTGCAGAAGCAAGACCGGATGGCCGCTGCCAGTGTCGCGCATATAAAGTTTGATATCGTTTCCGAGATGCAGGACGGATCCGATATTTTCGGCGTGCGTGCTGATACTGGGGTATGTCATTGGACAAAGGGCCGTGATTTGCCGGCCGTGCCATAATCGTTGAAGCGCCGACGAGTAATATGGTATACCATACGACAAAATGTGACAAGCACCGCTTGGCGCCGATCCAGCGCCCCTGACGGGATTTGGGAAAAATGGGTGAACAGGGACGAGTTCTGCGTCTGTTGGAACCCCAAAAGAGCCTGCGCGAGCTCGCCCAGGAAGCCGTTCGGCAGGCCATATTGGAGCTGAGGTTCCGCCCCGGCGAGCGTCTTATCGAACGCACGCTATGCGCCGAACTCGGTGTCAGCCGAACTGTGGTAAGGGAGGTGTTGCGATTTCTGGAAGCGGAGGGATTGATCGAGATTCCGCCGAATCGGGGACCGGTGGTCGCCACGATCAAGCCCGCAGAGGTCGAACAGATATATGAACTCCGCAGCATGCTCGAGGGCTTGGCGGCAGCAGAGTGCGCCAAGCTTGCCGCGGCACCGGACATCGAGACGTTGGGGCAAGCGATCAAAGAGCTGCGAACAGCGTGTACCAAGAGGGATCCGCGCATGTCGATGCGGGCAACCGATAAGTTCTACCGACAAATGTTCGCGACCTCGCAAAAGAGTGTGTCATGGTCGGTCTGTGAGTCCCTCAATTTGCGTGTCAACGCGTTACGGATGATGACTATCACGACGCCGGACCGGCAAAGGATCAGCTTGCGCGAAATGGAGAGAATTTTCAGGGCCATCGCCAACGGTGACGGAAAGGCGGCGCGTGCGGCCGCCATCGATCATGTGGAGCAGGCCGCCGCGGTGGCGCGTCGAGTGCTTTCGGAGGGGGGAGCATCCGAGAACCTGGGCGGTTCTGCTCATTTGCAAAAACGAAAGCTCGCCACCGCGGGCTAAAGGATAAGACGATGAAGTTCCAGCTCGTCATCAACATGGAGCGGTCGACACCCAGCATCGACCTACGGGATCTCGAGCGCCATACGCTTGAGATGGTGCAAATGGCGGACGAGGGCGGCTTTGCCATCGTGTGGGCGGCCGAGCATCACGCGCTTGAACTGTTCATCGGACCCAATCCGTTTGCGATGTTGACCTGGTGGGCCGCCCATACTTCGCAAATCCGCCTCGGCACAGCCGTTGCGGTGGCTCCGTACTGGCACCCGATCCGCTTGGCGGGAGAAGTCGGCCTCCTCGATCTCTACAGTCGAGGGAGGGTGGAATTCGGCATTGGTAGCGGCGCCTTCCAACGCGAGTTCGACCGAATGGCGCCCGGCCTGAAGCAAACCGAGGGCCATCACTACATGGAGGAAATGCTGCCCGTCCTGAAGGCGCTCTGGCGCGGGGATTACACCCACGACGGCAAATATTGGAAATTCCCGGAGTCGACCGCAGTGCCGAAGCCGTTGCAGAAGCCGCATCCACCACTCTGGGTCGCGGCACGCTCACCGCATACCTACGACATTGCGGTTAAGAACGGCTGCAACATTCTGTCTTGGGCCTTGTCGCGACCATTTGCCGAAGTCGAGTCCTACAAAGAGCGATTTGAGACGGCCCTCGCCAACAACCCGACTGCTCGCAGGCCAATCTTTGCGACGATGCGCTATACCGCCGTCTACGATCGCCCCGACCAGTGGGAAGTGCCCGTCAATGCCGCCCTGCGTCAAATGGGCCGCTTCGAAAACCTGTTCAAGAATTTGGGGGGCGTGCGGGAGGGTTTCCCCGAGGAGATCGACCTTGAAAGCCTGAACAGCCGTCAGGAATTCGACATTGGGGCGTTGCGGCAGAACCTGATGTTCGGCACGCCTTCCGAAATAATTAAGAAACTGAAGCCGTATGAAGCGCTCGGTGTAGACCACTTCACCTATTGCGCAAGCTACGGGCTCGGCTTCAAAGAACAGAAGCGTTCGCTCGAACTCTTCATCAAGGAGGTCATGCCCGCATTCGCCGGGGCCGATCGCGCAGGGCCGCAAATGCCGACTCAAGAGCAGCCCCGCTCGAGGGCGCCAGCCCGTTGACGGTCACGTAGACTTCTCGCCCAGGTAGGACTTGCGCACGAGGTCGCTCCGCAAGAGGCTTTCTGCCGAGTCGTGAAGAATGATGTACCCCGCCTGAATTACATAGCCCCGATTCGCAACGCGCAGTGCCATTCGGGCGTTCTGCTCCACGAGGAGGATTGTCGTCCCCTGCTGGCGTATGTTGGCGATCGTCTCGAAAATGGTCGCGACCAGGATTGGGGAGAGGCCCATGGAGGGCTCGTCGAGGAGGAGCAGTTTGGGACTAGCCATCAGCGCTCGCCCCATCGCCAGCATCTGCTGCTCACCCCCCGAGAGGGTCCCGCCTTTCTGGTGATGGCGCTCCTGCAGGCGGGGGAAGAGCGTGAATACCCGCTCGATGTCGCCGGCGATGTTGTGCTTGTCCGCACGCGCGAATGCGCCCAATTCCAAATTCTCGAGAACGGTCATGCGAGGGAAGATGCGCCGGCCTTCGGGGGATTGGGAGATCCCCATTCGGACCACCTTGTCGGTCGAGAGGCCGTCGATTCGCTCGCCCTCAAATCGGATCTCGCCTTTATTTGGGCCGAGCGTGCCAATGATCGTCTTGAGCGTCGTCGTCTTGCCGGCCCCATTGGATCCAATCAACGTAACGATCTCGCCTCTCTCGACATTAAGCGAGATGCCCTTCAGGGCCCGGATGTTTCCGTAGCTGGTGTGGACGTCCAGGAGTTCAAGCACTGAGCAAATCCGCTTCGTAGCCTTCGCCAAGGTAGGCTTCAATGACCTTAGGATCGCGCTGCACCTGCGCGGGCGGGCCCTCGGCGATCTTGACCCCGTAATCCAACACGGTGATGTGATCGGACAATCCCATGACGACCTCCATGTGATGCTCGATGAGCAGGATTGTCAGGCCCAGCTCTCGCCGGAGTCGTCCAAGGAACTCGCCCAAGTCAACCGTCTCGCGAGGGTTCATCCCTGCCGTCGGTTCGTCGAGCAGCAGAAGCCTCGGTCGGGTTGCGAGGGCGCGCGCGATCTCCAGGCGTCGCTGGTCGCCATAAGGAAAATTCTTCGCAAGCGTCTCCGACCGGCCTTCGAGCCCGACGAAATCAAGGAGTTCTAAGGCGCGATCGCGCGCCTCAAGCTCCTCTCTGACAATCCAGGGCGGACGGAACACGGCCGCGCCGACGGCGCCGCGGAGACGGCTATGCTCACCGACCAAAATGTTCTCGAGTGCCGTCATACTCGGGAAAAGACGGATCGATTGAAAGGTCCTGGCAATCCCACGCTCCGTGATTCGATTTGGACGCAACCCGGCGATGCTGTGCCCGTCGAACAGCAGCTCGCCGGAGCTCGGTTTGAGGAGACCAGTGATGATGTTGAAAAAGGTCGTCTTTCCGGCCCCGTTCGGGCCGATCAGGCCAGCGATCGAGCCTTCTTCGATCGAGAAGTCGACGTTGGTCAGGGCCGTGAGACCCTCGAAGTGCTTGGTGATCGCCCGCGCCTCGAGGATGGCGCCCTTCTTTCCATGGCCCGTGCTCGGCGCATGGCGCGCCGTTCCATCGCGCAGCCAGCCGAGCACGGGGAGATCCCGGTGCAGGACGGGTGCTGGGTGCGGTGCCGGGATCGCAGCCCCCTCCTCGGAATCGTCCGCGACGGTAACCCGGCGCCATCGCCCGGCCTCGATCAACCCGCCCGGTTTCAGGATCATCATGGCAACAAGCCCGAGCCCGAAGAAAAACCAGCGCCACAGCGTGAAATCCACGGTGGTCAGCGCGTGGATCCCGAGAATCCCGCCGAGCCAACGGGTCCAGTGAGTGAGCTGCGCGAGGAAAATCCGGTCGAACAGGGTGATCACAATGCCGCCCGCGATGACCCCACGGATCGAGCCCATTCCGCCGAGAATTACCATGCAGAGCAGCATGATCGAGACGTTGAACTCGAAAGCGCCCGGCGTGATGACTTGAAGCTTCGCTGCGTAGACGGAGCCGGCAAAACCCGAGAAGGTTGCTCCCAGCGCAAAGGCAAGAAGCTTGGATTTGACCGGGTCGACCCCCATGCAGGCAGCGGCGGTCTCGTCCTCGCGGATGGCCATCCAGGCCCGGCCCAACCGCGACTGGCGCAGCCGGTTCATGGCCCAGACGGAGATTCCGCCGATGATCAGGATCAGGAAGTACCAGGGGATGACGCTGGTCTCGAAGGGTACGCCGGGCAGGTGGGGCTGTCCGATCGGATTGACCCCATTCTCTCCCCCCGTGAGATTCAGGCGTGTGACCGGCTGCCAGCCGCCGATCTGGATCGTTATATCGCCCAAATTCCGAATGGCGACCGGGATGATCTCGCCGAAGGCAAGCGTGATGATTGCGAGATAGTCCCCTCGGACCCGCAGCGTCGGAGCCCCGATGATGACCCCGAAGGTCGCGGAGACGACGGCGCTCAGCCAGATAACTTTCCAGAAGCCCCACTCGAATCCCATGAGCGGGGAATTGAACAGCCCCATGGTGTAGGCGCCGATCGCAAAGAACGCGGCGTAGCCGAGGTCGAGAAGACCAGCGTAACCCACCACGATATTGAGTCCGAGGGCGAGCATAACGTAGATCATCGCGTCGGTGACCGCGTAGAGCGTATTCGTGCCAAGTGCCTGGTCGGCAAACGGGAAGGCGACCAGCAGGACAACGACGAGCACTACCGCGAGCGGGAGGCGAAGCGGCTGAGGCAAAGACATCCAGAGGGTATCTGTGGTCATGGTGCTAATGCTTCTCCGGTGCGCGTTCGCCCAACAGGCCATGGGGCCGGAACACCAGGACCAGAATCAAAATGGCGAAGACGACGGCGTTGGTCCAACGGGGCGAAATGTATTGATCGCTCCAGGCAGAAAGAAATCCGATCAAGAACCCCCCGATTGCCGCGCCCGGCATATTCCCGATCCCACCCAGCACTGCCGCGGTAAAGGCCCGCAAGCCCGCCTGATAGCCCATCCACCATTGGCCGATGTTGTAGTAGACACCCTGGACCACTCCGGCAGCCCCCGCCAAGGCGCCACCTACGAAGAACGTCAGCATGATCATCTTTTCCACGTCGATGCCCATGGCCGCGGCGGTCTCCCGATCCTGGGCGGTGGCGCGCATGGCCTTCCCCCAGGAGGTACGCGTAACGAAGAGATGAAGCGCAAATATCAGCGGGATCGTGACGCCGACGACCAGCAGATCCTTGGTGGTGATATAGATCTGGCTGTCGATCTGGAAGACGTCCCGGAGAATGTCGATGCTGGGGAATATGTCGGGGTAAGAGAGCACGTATGGCCCTTTCCAGACGAGCGTCAAATTTTCCAGCATGAAAGAGACGCCGATTGCGGAGATCAGCGGAACCAGCCGGGGCGCTCGCCGCAGCGGCCGGTAGGCTAGTCGATCGACGAGGAGGTTGAGGAAGCCGGTCAAAATCATGGTTACGACGAGGATAAGCGGCAGTATGGTCACGAGCTCCCAGCCATGGAGCGTGCGTGCCAGTCCAAAGTCGGTGAACAGGGTGAGCGAGATCATGAGGCCCAGCATGAAAATGTCACCATGGGCAAAGTTGATCAGCTCGATGATCCCATAGACCATCGTGTAGCCAAGGGCGATGAGTGCAAAAATCGACCCGCGGGTGAGGCCGTTGATGGTCTGCTGGACGATAAGTTCGAACAGGTTCATGGGACGCGACGCGAAAAGTTGGGTGTACGCTTAGCCACGTTATCGCTTAAGAGCGGACCGCCAAGCGGCCGCCGGGGCGCCCTTCGGCCAATTGGGGGACCCCGCGCGGGGGTGGGAGAGGGCCGAATCCGGCCCTCCCCGTCTCGCGCTACTTTAGGACCTCTATGAATTCGAACTTGCACCCTATTGGGTTGTCCGCCTTGACCACCTTAAAGCCGGACATGACCTTCATCGTGGTGTCTCCATTCGCGTCGAAGCTCCACTTGCCGTTGAGACCGTCGAAGTCTTTGGTGCTGGCGACGGCGGCCAGGATCTTCGCCCGGTCCTTCTCGCCCGCCCGCTTGATGGCGTCGACAGCCACGGCACCGGCTTCCCAGGAATAAAGGGCGTAGCCCGTGGGCTCGATATTGTATTTCTCCTTGTAGAGCTTGTAGAGCTCGGCGCCCTTGCCACTCATCTGCTCGAAGGGCAGGCTGGCGTACGTCATGTGCATGTCGACGGCCAGTGCTGCGTCGCAGGTGGCCGCCTTGAGAAGCTCGTCCTCATAGAGCCCGTCGGGACCCATGAATTCGACCTTGGGCGCCACCATCCCGAGATCCTTCATCTGCCGAATGATGGTCTGGGCCCCTGTCTCGACCACGGCACCCATATAGACAAGGTCGGCTCCGCTCGCCCGGATCTTGGTGAGAACCGGCTTCTGGTCGGGCTGCTTGTAATCGATCCCCTCGTTGCCCAGGACCTCCATGCCGGCCTGCTTGGCGGCGACTTCGAAGACGTCCGCGATGCCTTTGCCGTAGAGTTCCTGATCGTTCAGGATGAACACCTTCTTGTGGCCGAGCTTTTTCGCCCAAGCGGCGCCCACGGCACCCTGGATGTCGTCCGCCGGCGGCACACGGAAGTAGCTCACGATCCCGAGAGGACGGTACATCTCGGGCTCGCCCTCAGCGGCACCCGCCTTCTTGGTGAGGCCGGGATAAGTATTGGCCGGCGTGATCTGAGCCATGTGGGCGCGCTGGGTGATCGCCATCGAGACCTTGGCGGCACCCGAGTTATAAGTCCCGATATAGATCATGGCGTCAGGGTCAGACACGGCCTTGTTCGCGTTTTCCGCCTCGACGGCACCATCCCACTTGCCGGTCTGGGGCGAGGCATCGTCTAAGTTGACCACCTCGAGGCAGTAGCCGGCGGCCACGCCCTGGCTCTGGGCCACGGCGATGTCGACGCCATTCTTCATGCCCGTGCCTTCCGGGAGCATGGCGCCCTGCATCGGCCAGCTTGTGTATATTCTAATTTTGCCCTTTGGGCAGTCGGCGGCGTTAACGCTCATCGAGACGCCAGCCAGCGGCAACGCCACGATCAAAAAGGCGAAGGCATTCCATCGTTTCATCGGATTCCTCCACTTTTTACGTTTTTCGGGCAATCACCGCCTTGATGATTGCCTCCCTGTTTACTGAATAAGACGACTCTAATACTACCATGCTATCCATGCTGCATGTTCGATTCAATGGCGCTGTTGAATCTGTCGGCGTGACAATGGCGTCTACCGGGATTGAAAGCGGCAATTTGTTGCGCGATCCGACCTCGAATGCTGGTTATTCGCGCCCATCGAGTCGCGTTGTTACTCTCAGTAGTTGCCACCTTGGAGGCTATGACTTCTCATACTGGTGCGGCGCACCGATGGCCGTCGCCCGCGCGGCGTAACAGGGCTGTCGGCGCCTGCGATGCGAAAGGGCATCCAGTGAGAATGAGACTGTCCCGTCTTCACTGATAGCGGCAGAGCAATGGTTATCGCTCGCTGTCGGCTAGCCGGTATATCGGCCGTCCTGCGGTCGCTAATGGCGCTCTGGGCGATGTTTTTCGTCATCCCTTGCCTCCTAACATTCGAGAAGCCCGCTGCGGCGTGGAGTAGCTCTGCGCCGTATTGAAGTTTGGAAGGCACTCAGCGAGTAGAAGATTCATCTTCCGACAAAATTCGAGATAGAAATTTTGAAGACTCATAACAAAAGGGATTTGAGTCCGCGTCGCAGTCGCAACTGGATTGCATCGCTTTTCGCCATGTGGAGAACCACCGATCCGGGTGCAATGTGGTTAGATCCCAACTGCCGGCGATACTTCGCCGCAGACGTATTGAAGCGATGGGCGCTGGACTCGCCCGGCACCGAAGGCTTCGCCATGACCAGCGAAAGCATCGAAATGCGCGTCGACATAGGCGAGGGTACCGAAGTTGGCTTTTGGAACGGCCGCCAATTTGTATTTGTGGTGTGTTGCGAACGTTCAGATCGCGACGATCGCACTGACCATGTTAGCATTGGCGAAGGAGGGGAGAGCCTTGGGCAATGTGTCGGCGCGGACACCTTGGTGGGCATGGACGTGGCCTGTATTGGCTTGGCTGATATTGATTGTGACGGCCGTTGCCGGCGCCGGTAGCCTGATTCTAATAGTCGCGGGGGCGGTCCTCATTGCAACGGTGTTCGCGGCCGTCCATCACGCCGAAGTGGTCGCACACCGCACCGGTGAACCGTTCGGCACGCTTGTTCTAGCCGTCGCCGTGACCGTTATCGAGGTGGCACTTATCGTCTCCGTCATGCTTGCGGCTCCTGCGGAAAATTCCGCGCTGGCGCGCGACACGGTCTTTGCCGCCGTCATGATCGTCTGCAACGGCATCGTCGGCCTGTGCCTTCTCGCGGGTGGTGCGCGCTATGGCGAACAGGGCTTTCAACTTCGCGGCGCGAGCGCCGCACTTGCGGTACTGGCCGCGCTCACCACGCTCACCCTGATTTCGCCGAACGTTTCGGTGAGCGCGCCCGGCCCGCAGTTCAGTACGCCACAGCTTATTTTTGAGGGAATTGTCTCGCTGGTACTCTACGGCTCATTCGTTTTCGTCCAGACCGTACGGCACCATGACTATTTCCTCCCTGTCGAACGCAGCAACGAGGACGCGCACGCGACGGCCCCTTCAAACAGGGTTGCCCTGGTCAGTCTCGGCCTCCTAATCGTGTCCCTGGTCGCCATTGTGGGCCTTGCCAAGTCGCTCACCCCTATATTGGAGATTGGCGTAAGGCGGCTTGACCTGCCGGACGCGGTGGTTGGGATCGCCATTGCCGCACTGGTGCTGTTGCCTGAAGGTCTTGCAGCGGTCAGGGCTTCCCGCGCCAATCGATTGCAGACCAGTTTGAACCTGGCACTAGGATCGGCGCTTGCGACGATTGGCCTGACGATCCCGGTGGTTGCAGTCGTTTCCATCGTGATCGACCAGCCACTCGAGCTTGGCCTTGGTCCAAAGGACACTTTCCTCTTGGTCCTGACGCTCGTCATCGGCGTGATCACGTTGGGTACCGGCAGAACTACGGTGCTTCAGGGCATCGTGCACTTGGTCATCTTCGCGGTATTTTTGTTCTATGCGGTGTCACCGTGAAGCATTGCCCATCAAAGTAGTTTCGAGCGATCGATGTCGCCTAGCGAACGAGGTGCCTTGTTGAGCGGACACAATCGAGTGTTCAGTGTTCACCGGCCCACGATGAAGCCGGGCAACAAAAAGAATGTCAGCACTGCCAGATTCATCAAGTCTATGAAGAACGCGCCGACGAGCGGCACGACCACGAAGGCCTGCGGTGCGGGACCGTGGCGGCGAGTCAGCGCCTGCATGTTGGCGATCGCCGTCGCCGTCGCACCCATGGCGAATCCGCAGAAGGCCCCGGCGATGACAGCACTTTCGTAATCGCCGCCAACGACCCTGAACACAGCGTATGTGGCCCAGGCGGCAACAAGCACCGTCTGCGCTGCGAGAATGATCAAAAGAGGCCCAGCGAGCCAAAAGCTTGCGCCGAGATCCAAGGTCATCATCGTCCAGCACAAAAAAATCGAAAGGCAGATCGAGCCGATCAGTTCCGACGCCGCGTCGTGCAGCCTTAATCCGATAGCCGCACCGCCGTTGCGGATGATAAGGCCCATAATCAGGCACCACAGGAAATCCGGCACTGTTATCGCGCCACCCTGCAGCATGCTCCCCAGCATGCGGCCCACGATTACTGCGGCCAAAGCGGCTGCAAGCGAGATCGTAAACGACAACGTGGTGACCGGCGTCGTTACCGGTCCGCCGACTACGCCGCCGTCAGCGGCCGGTTCTACATCGGCGCGCGACAACTGCCGAATGAGTCGTTCAGCCACCGGCCCGCCGATAATGCCGCCAATCACGAGGCCGAGCGTCGCCGAGGTCATGGTCACGCCCATGACGCCGAGCAGGTCGTATTCCGCGGCGAAACGTTCCGCGTAGGCCGCACCCGTGCCGTGTCCGCCGACAAGTGTGACAGAGCCCGCTATCAAGCCGAGTGTGGGGTGGAGGCCGAGCAACTGCGCCATCATCACACCCAGGCCGTCCTGCGCGACAAGAAATGGAAATAGGACGAGCAAAAACCGCAGCAATCGGATTCCGCCCGATCGAAGCAATGTCAGGTCGGCCGTCAATCCGATCAAAGCGAAAAACGTCAACAGCAAGGGAACCCTGGTCGAAGTATCAAGCGAGACCTTGACCCCGGTCACCTGTTGCGCGAGCAGTGCAATTAACGCAAAAAGTATACCGCCGACGATCGGTGCTGGAATGCTGTAGCGCGCCAAGAAGGCCACGCGCTGGGTCAGGACACCGCCGACCACCAGCACCAGGCATGCGGCCAGGAGCGACGGGAGAAAGGGTAAGGCCAATTCGGACACCATTCCCGCCAGCTTGCCCGAACGCTACCGCTTATGCCAGCGGTAGAGACCGGCCTAAACGGAAACAGCGTGCTGCTCGCAAATTTCGAATTTTTCAACTTAACACAAATCCAAGGACGTACAGATCCCCTCCCACATCGAACTCGATGGCGCGAGCGTGCCCATGCCGTTTAGTGGCCCTTCCTTGTGTTATCCGAAGGTTGCTAGCAGTCTGAAATCGATGTCACGCACCGAATGCCTTTCATACTGAAAATAGCAATATAGTTTAATATTTCGACCAAATTGCCTTAACAACGTACGAGGGAAGAGTTCGATGCGCGCAGATCGGGCGAACGATCCAGTATTGGTGGCCGGCGGCGGCATTGGCGGGTTGGCGGTTGCCCTGGCACTCACGCGGCAAGGACTTCGCGTCAAAGTCCTCGAGCAAGCGCCACGGCTCGGCGAGATCGGCGCCGGCATCCAACTTGGACCGAACGCCTTCGCGGCGTTCGATGCGCTTGGCATCGGCCCCAAAGCGCGTAGTCGTGCGGTCTATACCGACGAGATGGTCATGCACGATGCACTGAATGAATATCTGGTCGGTCGCGTGCCGACCGGCGAAGCATTTCGTGCGCGTTTCGGGAACCCCTATGCCGTGATCCATCGCGCCGACGTGCACATGTCGTTGCTCGAGGGTGCCAAGGGGTCCCAGCGGATCGAAATCGCGACGTCGACGCAGGTGCAGCGCATCGAACAGGATGACAATGGTGTGACCGTCTATGATGCCAACGGCGGTAAGCATCGTGGCGTCGCGGTCATCGGTGCTGATGGCGTCAAGTCGGCAGTGCGCCAGCAGTATGTCGGCGACGAAGCGCGCGTATCGGGCCATGTCGTGTACCGCGCAGTGGTCGATAAGAAAAACTTCCCGTCGGACCTGCAATGGAATGCCGCCAGCATCTGGGTCGGGCCCGACTGCCATTTGGTGCATTACCCCTTGCGTGGCGGTGAGCAGTACAACGTCGTCGTCACCTTTCATAGTCGCGCAAAGGAGAAGTGGAGTGTGCGCGAGGGAACGCGGGAGGAAGTGCAAAGCTATTTTGAGGGGATCTGTGCCCGCGCCCGACAGTTGATCGAACTGCCTAAGGACTGGAAGCGCTGGGCAACAGCCGACCGCGAGCCGATCGGCCGGTGGACCTACGGCCGTGTCACACTGCTCGGCGATGCCGCACATCCAACGCTGCAATACCTCGCGCAGGGTGCGTGCATGGCGCTAGAGGACGCCGTGACGCTGGGCGAGGCGCTGCGCGTTCATGCCGGAGACTTTCAGCTTGCCTTCGCCCATTACGAACGTTCGCGCATCTCCCGCACGGCGCGCGTCGTGCTTTCGGCCCGCGAGATGGGGCGTATCTATCACGCCAAAGGTGTTGAGCGATTGGTGCGGAACGATCTTTGGAAGGGTCGTACGCAGGAACGTTTCTACGACGCGATGGAATGGCTTTACGGCTGGAAGGTCGAGGATTGCTTGGCCGTGTGAGAGGCCTCCACCCATCGCCGATGCGTGGAGATTGGATCTCGCGTGAACTCCAGCACCTCGAGGGCTTCCCATATCTCATCGCATTGCCGCATTGCGTCAATGAACAATGCGGGCGACGAAAGTCTTTTTGGCCCAATTGCTGACGTGAGACGGTCGGCCAGACGTGCAAAAATGGGGCGTTCTGTCGGCAGTGACACAGGAGGGACGCGCCATGCCGCGACATGCTTTGATTCCTTGTCTGCGCTACGCCGACGCGCCGGCTGCAATCGAATTTCTTTGCAACGCCTTTGGCTTCAGTGCTCATGTAGTTTATGCCGACGATAAAGACCCTTCGATCATCCACCACGCCCAACTCGTGCTCGATGGCAATATGATCATGCTCGGAACCGATCGGCAGGGGGAAACAAAGGCGCTTTACGGGTGGATGACGCCGGCTCAGGCGGGTGGCGTGACAATGTGCGTGTGCGCAGTCATCGATGATCCCGATGCGCATCATTTGCGGGCTGCGGCAGCCGGCGCACGCGTGATTCGCAAGCCTCATGACAATGAGGGCTATCCGGGCCGCGCGTACGACGTGTTCGATTGCGAAGGAAATGTGTGGAACTTTGGCAGCTACGATCCCTGGTCAAGTGTGGAATGATAGCGGCACAATGCTGGATGTGCGGCGGCGGGCCGATCCGGTAGCTTAGCGGGCCGTCGGTAATCCCGCGAGATCGTTCGTGATGACTTTCCCCTTTTTACTGCATGGGCATCGACATCATGTTGCTGTTGAGATTGGCGATGATCCAGAGCGAACCTGCAATGACGAGGAAGACGATCAGCACGCCGAAGGCGAGGGCCAGAATATTGTTCGTGCTATCGGCTCCGCTGCCCAGATGCAAAAAGAAGACGAGGTGTACGCCGATCTGCGCGAAGGCGAGCACGATCAACCCGACCGGGATGCCCGGGGGCCAGAGCAAATTGGTCTGCGACACGACGAACGAGGCGATCGTCGCCAGGATCGCAAGCGCCAGCCCCGCCGTGTACGACAGATAGTTGGCTGTGCGCTCATGCTCTTCGACGCCCGGCGTGCGGTCGTCGAAAACGTGCTCGTGACTGTCCATCAACGTCAAGCTCCCATCAGATAGACCAACGTGAATACCCCGACCCAGACGATGTCCAGCGCGTGCCAGAATAAGCTCCAGCACAATAGACGCCGCAGCACGGCGGGTCGCAGGCCGTGTGCGATCGCCTGGGCAACCAGATAGACGAGTGCGATCAGACCGCTGGCGACGTGGATGCCGTGAGTGCCGACCAAAGTGAAGAAGGCGGACAGAAAGCCGCTGCGCGACGGCCCAGCACCCCTCTCTACCATGCCAGCAAATTCCGTGGCCTCGATGTACAGAAAGGCCGCACCGAGCACGAATGTAAAAGCTGAGAAGATCAAGAAGCGCGCCGGTTGCCGCCGCTCGGCGGACAACGCACCGAGCCCGCATGTATAGCTCGAGAACAATAGACACATCGTCTCGATGAAGACGCTGCGGATATTGAAAAGCTCGGCCCCTGTCGGTCCGCCCGCGGTATTATGCGACAAGACCGCATACGCTGCGAACAGCGCCGAGAACATGATCATGTCGCCGAGAATGAATATCCAGAATCCATAAGCGACGACGATGCGCTTCGAGGCCGGCCCACCGCCGCCGCGCCCTCGGGCGAACTCGGTCCGGAGCGCGTCCGGAGCTCTATCGGCTGTTCCGATCGTCATGCCGGCTACCTCACCGAGCCCGTTCCATTTGCGCAACCTCGGTGGCCGAGATTTCGCGCTCACGCTCGATGCTCCAGCCGGCTATCAGAGCCACGACTATCGCGGCGACGAAGCCGAGGATCGCCAACCACCAAATCTGCCAGATCAGCGAAAAACCCATGATCACCGCAAAGAATGCGGTGACGAAACCCGCTGCACTGTTGCGCGGCATTTCGATCGCTTCATATACCGGCTCGGCCGGGGCTCGGCCCGCACGCTTCATGTACCAGAATGCGTCGATCGCCTCGACTTTGGGTAGCACGGCAAAATTGTAGGCTGGTGGCGGTGACGAGGTCGACCATTCAAGGGTCCGTCCGTTCCACGGGTCCCCGGTCAGGTCGAGTCGACGCTCGCGCGTGCGAATGCTGACATAGAGTTGCGCAATCTGGCAGATGATTCCACAGAGAATCACGATGGCTCCGAACTCCGCAACGAGCAGCAGCGGCTGCCAGCTCGGCTCGGCTATCTGTTCCAGGCGCCGGGTCATCCCCTTCAGGCCCAGGGCATAGAGAGGCATGAAGGCGAGATAGAAGCCGACGAACCAGCACCAGAAACTGGCATGACCCAGGCGTTCGTCGAGGGTGAACCCGAACGCTTTCGGGAACCAGAAGTTGATACCCGCAAGCGCGCCGAACACGACGCCGCCAATGATAACATTGTGAAAATGGGCAACCAGGAACGCGCTGTTGTGGAGCACGAAATCGACCGGCGGAACCGCCAGCAAAACGCCAGTAAGGCCGCCGATTACGAACGTGATAATGAACCCGATGGCGAACATCATCGGCGTCTTGTACACGATCCGACCACGAAACATCGTGAACAGCCAGTTGAAGACTTTGACTCCCGTCGGCACTGCAATGATCGACGACATGATCCCGAAGAACGCATTGACGTTGGCGCCCGCTCCCATCGTGAAAAAGTGGTGCAGCCAGACCATGAAAGAGAGCACACAAATTCCGAGCGTCGCCAAAACCATCGAGCGGTAGCTGAACAGCCCCTTGCCGCAAAAGGTCGCGACCACTTCGGAAAAGACCCCGAACGCCGGCAGGACCAATATGTAGACTTCGGGATGGCCCCACGCCCAAAACAGATTGACATACATCATCTGGTTACCGCCGGCATCGTTGGTGAAGAAATGCATGCCGAGGTAACGATCGAGCAGCAGCATCACGAAGGTCGCGGTCAGGATCGGAAAGGCGGCGACTATCAACAGATTTGCCGACAGCGCGGTCCAGCAGAACACCGGCATCCGGAAATAGGTCATGCCCGGAGCGCGCAATTTGAGAATCGTGGTCACGAAATTGATGCCGGTCAGTAAGGTTCCGACACCTGAGATCTGTAATGACCAGAGGTAGTAATCAACGCCGACATCTGGCGAAAAGGCCAGCTCGGAGAGCGGCGGATAGCCCATCCAACCGGTGCGCGCGAAATTGCCGATGACGAGCGACATATTGATCAGCAGCGCGCCCGTTGCCGTAAGCCACAGGCTGACCGAATTGAGCACAGGAAAGGCGACGTCGCGCACGCCCAGTTGCAACGGCACGGCAAAGTTCATCAGTCCGATGACGAGCGGCATCGCCACGAAAAAAATCATGATCGTGCCGTGTGCCGAGAAGACCTGGTTGTAGTGCTCTGGCGGCAAGTATCCCTGCGCACCGCCGACCGCGAAAGCCTGCTGTGTGCGCATCATGATCGCATCCGAGAAGCCACGCAGCAACATCACCAGGCCGAGACATAAGTACATGACGCCGATGCGCTTGTGGTCGACGCTGGTCAGCCACTCGCGCCACAGATATGGCCACCAGCCCTTTACGGTGACGATCACGAGGATGGCCAGAATGACGATGCCAACGACCGCTCCGCTGAGCAGCGGCAGCGGCTCATTGAAAGGAATTGCTGACCAGCTCAGCTTTCCCAGCATGTCACCCTCCCGCCTGTCGCGCCGCAGGACAACAGTCCCCAGCGATGCCCACCTTTTCGGGGCCCGCCACCGTCCGTTCAAGGATGCGTTCGAACAGCTTCGCGTCCACCGAGCGATAGGTTGTGGGCGGCACGGCTTTGCTCGGCTTTGCTAACTCGGCGTAGGCGGCATCGTCGAGCGCGGGTCCCGCGCCGCGCACCTGCTCGACCCAGGCGCTGAAATCGCCGGTGGTTACCGACTTGACGATAAACCGCATTTGGGAAAAGCCATCGCCACTGAAATTCGCCGAAAAGCCGCGATATTCGCCCGGCTGATCCGCGAGAAGGCTGAGATGGGTCGTCATGCCGCCCATCGTGTAGATCTGGCTGCCGAGCTGTGGCACGAAGAACGAATTCATCACTGTCGCCGAGGTGAGCCGAAATTCGATGGGCGTTCCAGCCGGGATGACAAGCTGATTGATTGCGGCTATGCCCTGGTCGGGATAAATGAATAGCCATTTCCAATCAAACGCTACCACGTCCACGCGAAGCGGGTCGGACTTCCCCTGGATCGGCGCTCGCGGATCGAGCTGGTAGGAACCGATCCAAATGACCCCGCCCAGCAAGATTACGGTCAACGCCGGGATCGACCAGACGACGAACTCGACACGCCCTTCATAAGACTCGTCCATGCTTTGTTTGGCGCGGGTGTTGGACGAGCGGTACCACCAGGCGAACGCCAAGGTGACCAGGATCACGGGAATCACGACAACGAGCATGATTGCGGTCGAATTGATCAGGAGAAGTCGCTCCGCCGACGCGATGGGCCCTTGCGGATCCAGCACTCCCTCTCGCCCACAGGAAGCGACAAGAACGGAAGCACATACCACCGGCCAGCGAAGCCAGCGTGAATGACATGAGCGGCGCGGTGGATTGGTTGTTCTTCTCATCGGACTGGATCGGCCCCTCTCCCGCGTTCGGAAATCGAGTTGGCGTATCTCCCGTCCTGTCGTTGATCGTATGCGAAATGGCGCGCTAGCGCCAGAGGTTCGTATCCGCAAGATCGATGATTTCGGCGATTCGTCCGATCATAGCAAAGGTCGTTGAAGCGATCGCCGACGACGCCGCAAGCTCGCGCGACACCCGCTGTGGCCGAAGCTTCAACGAATTGATCAGCAACGGGTCTGGCCATGCGACGCACTCCCCCGTTGGCGCGACACGAAGATTGGCTGTCACAGAACTTGCACAAAAACGAGTACCGGTCGTAACGGAGCCATCACACCAGGAAGATGAAGTTGCGACAATGGGACGATGGTAACGTCGATGCATGTAACGACCGTCAAGCCAGGCGCCGCTTTGATCGACGGAGCCAGGCAGACAGCCTACGAACATTTACGGTCCAAGTTGACCAACGTAGTGACCGAGACGATTTTCCGCGTCGCCCGGTTTGTGGAAACCCCGCTCCATCAGCTTCTTGATTCTTGCCTGAGCGGCGGGGCGTTGCACCGAAGCAATGAACGCATCCCACTCTGGGGCAATTTCCGCATCCGAAGGTAGGCTGGCGATATTGACCAGACGTTTCGTTTCAGCGAGCGCCTGCTTGTCAAACGTCGCTATCCGCCGTGCAAGCGCGTCGACAAATCCGTCAAGCTCTCGATCAGGGAGCGAACGATTGACGTAGCCGTAGAGCTCCGCAAGATCTCCAGGGATATCGTCGGCCCCTAGAAACACTTCCAACGCACGCCCACGGCCAATCAAACGCGGCAACCTCGCCATCGGCCCTCCGCCAGGCACCAAGCCAGCGCCGACTTCCCATTGCGAGAGGATGGCCTTTTCGCGGCTGGCGAAGCGCATGTCGGATGCAAGGGACAGTTCGCTTCCGACCCCTGTCGCTCGTCCCCGAATTGACGCAATCGAAACAACCGGCGCACGGCTGAGTCGGGCGAGCATATCAGGCAGGGGCTGCAGCCCTGTCGGGCCGGGAGGCAGGCTTGTCGAGTCCTCTAGCTTCGCAAGGAAATCATAGTGAGTCAGGAAGAAGCCTTCGACCGCACTGTCAAAGACCACAACCTTTACGTCCGGATCGACCTCGAGTGATTTGACGACCTGTTCCAATTGCGGGATCGACTCCGGCCCAAAGATGTTCAGAGGCGGATGATCAAAAGTCACTCGCCAATAGAAGGGCGACCGGCGCTCAAGGCGAATCCGGCGGGATGCTACTGGATTGTTCATTTCCTTACCCTCTCACTGAACGAAATGTGCGAATAGCATCGGCGGGTGCTTCGTCATCGCAGCCGCCACTCGATAGCAGCTACTCACGCAAAGCCGCGATCGCGCAGCCATCGCCACCCACAGTATTGCGCTGGAATAGTTACCCGACATCGGCCCCTAGACGCCCCAGCCGGGTAAGAGCTGTGTAGACGGCCATCCGTACGACCGAGGAATTCATCTCTCGCCTCCGCTAACGCGACATTCGCGCACACGTTTTCCGGCATGGTCGGGCGCAGACTTGCTGGACGTTCGATTCGTCGTAACCCTGGTACGACAGACTCTACGCCGAGCATGTGCATGTCAATCTGAAGCAATAAAAAGTGCGACAAGTGCAGACGCAAATCGATTAGACGAAGGTGTCGGTGACACTATCGTCCAATGCCGTCGCATTGCGCTCGATGACATGTGCGATTGGCTCCCATTGATTTGAATGTGCGAGCATGTCGTTCTTGGCGACGACTATGCTCTGCCGCAACTGCATGCGCTGCGACTTTTTCGATCGCCTCGTCGACTGACAATCGAACATCGCCCATGGCGGGAAGCCATCGAGTGATGAGTTCGCTTTTGCGGATCAGCTACGCGTGAGTGTCTCGAGGATAGCCGCTGGACGAATGGGCAGGTGTCGAAGCCGCACGCCTACGGCAGCAAAGATAGCATTGCCGATGGCGGGAGCAACCACGGTTGTCGCCGGCTCGCCGAGGCCAACTGGCGCTTCCTTACTCTCGACAAGCTCGACATCGAGATCGGGCACGTCACCCATGCGCAGCGGTGTGTATGTGTCGAGATTGGTGTCTCTCGGCGACCCGTTCACGAATTCCGACCCCTCATGCAGCGCCATGCTCAATCCCCATAGCGCAGCGCCTTCAATTTGCGCCTTGGCGCCATCAGGGTGCACGATCGTGCCTGCATCGACGACCAGGGTCAGTTTTTCGACGATGATGCGACCGCTCGCGCGATCGACGCGCACACGCGCGACGCATGCGAGCCAGGTCGGCATGCTGCGCTCCTGACCGAACGTCGTCGCAATGCCCAGCCCGACGTCCTGAGGCATCGCACTACCCCATGCTGCTTTTTCGGCAACGCGAGCCAGTACGGCCGCTTGCCGTCGCGCGCCGCCTACGGCGTTCGGTGCGCTGCCGGCATTTCGTCCAGCACCGTCGAGAAGGCGTAACCGGAAGGCCACCGGATCGACTTTCGCAACGTGTGCGGCTTCATCCATGAAGCTTTCCAGCGCCCAGTTGACCCAACCCGAACCAACCGAGCGGAGCCAGCCCGGTCGGAAGGTTTGATTCGCGAGATCGTTGAGCAAGGCGCGGACCCGGTGTGCACCCACGGTGTACCAATGGTCTGCGCCGTGGATGGCAAACGGATCGTACGCGACGCCATTTTTGTCCTTCGGCATGAAAAACGGCGCGTAGGCGGCAGTGGGCCAACCGGCCGCCGCATCATGCTCCATCGCCGTAACCTGGCCGTTTTCTCCGAATGCCATACGCAATCGCTGCACCGAGGGCGACCGGGGGCAGTCGAAACGCATGTCATCCGCTCGCGTCGCGATCATCTTGACTGGCCTTCCCACCGCCTTGGCAGCGAGTGCGACCGGCACGGCGTAGTCGCCGCCAAGCCGTCGGCCAAACCCGCCCCCAAGGAGGTAACTGCGTATGACGATCTTGTCCTGGCTGCGGCCGAGCGCCTTGGATAGCCAAGACAACGCCAAGGTCGGCCACTGGCTTCCCGTGTGCACCTCAAACACACCATCTTTCTCGAACGCGAGACCGTTGATCGGCTCGAGCGCAAAATGCATCACGGTGCTGGTCGTGTAGGTCTGGTCCAGCGTTCGTTTCGCCGCCGCGAAAGCGGAATCCACGCCGGGATCGTCGACAACAAGCGCACCACCATTTTTGTCAGAGATCAAATCGGCAGCACGCCGTTGCAAATCCTGTTCGGAGACATGCGCAGCCTTGGGGGTGCTCCAGTCGACCTTTACTAAGTCGGCAGCTCGGTTAGCCGCCGTGAAGCTTTCGGCATAGACCATTACCCAACCCGGCGCTGTGCCAGACGGGTCATCGAGCGCCAAGCTTTTGATGTAGCCGGGCACGCTCTTGGCTGCAGAATCATCGATCGAGACGACCGAGCAGTCGTAACGCGTCGGCGGCACCTTTGGACGAGCGTAGACCATCCCTTCCACCGCCACATCGATCCCGTAGCGTGCCTCGCCATTGACCTTGGCAGGAATGTCGAGTGCCGTTGTGTCGCCTCCGATCAGACGCCGTTCGGCCGCAGGCTTTATCGGCATCTCCTTCAGCTCGTCCGGCGTGTAGCTTCGGTTCAGATTGCCGCGCACCACGATATCGCCGTATGCAACCGACTGGCTTCCAGACACGACTGTGCCGTTTCGTGCCGTACATGTATTTTTATCAACGTTCAGAAGTTTCGCTCCCTCTTCTATGAGAGCGATGCGGCCCGCAGCACCCGCGCGGCTGAGGACAGGAAAACTCTGCCATACCGACCAGCTGCCGCCGGTAATCATCTCGCCCCATTTCGGATCGGTATCGACATGTACGATCACCACCTTGTTCCAGTCGGCCTCCAGCTCGTCGGCGAGGATGCGAGCAAGCGCCGTGCCGACGTGCTGACCCATTTCCGATCGAATAATGTTGACATTTATCTGGCCGTCGCGGCCGATTGAATACCAGATCGTCGGCTCAAACAGGTTGCCGGGAGCGGTCTGCTGCTCGACAGTCAACGGAAATTCGACCGCGCTCAGCGCGGAGCGCGCGTATCCCAGCACAATCCCCGCCTCGATCGTCGCAATCAGAAAATTTCGCCGCGATAGCGCAAAATCCGCGGAATCGGATGAAGACGGCTTGCAGAGGCGGCTAAGCATGCGATCCTCCTCGTATGCGCGACGCCGCGAGTTTGATGGCACTCCGAATGCGGACGTAAGTCATACAACGACAGAGATTGCCCGCCATCACCGCGTTGATGTCCTGGTCGGTTGGATCCGGATAGTCCTTGAGCAGGGCAACCGCCTGCATGATCTGGCCCGACTGGCAATAGCCGCATTGTGGAACCTGCATTTCAATCCAGGCCGTTTGCAGGGGGTGGCTCCCATTGGGATCAAGTCCTTCGATGGTCGTGATTTTTGCGCCGGCGACAGCGCCAACTGCCGTGATGCACGATCGCGTGGGTCGACCGTCCACGTGAACGGTGCAGGCGCCGCACATCCCGATCCCGCAACCGAACTTGCTGCCGGTGAGACTAAACTCGTCGCGGATCACCCATAGGAGCGGTGTGTCATCCGGACTTTGTACCGAGACGGTACGGCCATTGAGATCGAGCGTAGTCATGATCGAACGGCTCCTGCTTTAATCTCAGTTGGACGTCCGTTGCGCGCGGGCGGCGGCTATCTTCTTTTCGAGATCTGTCCAGGGCGGCTTGTCCGTGCGAGTGCGCCGCAGATAAGCCGCAAGCCGCGCGATATCGGCATCTGAAAGTGCCGCAGCGTAGCTGGGCATCACGAGGCCTAGCCCACCTTCCGATACGCCGATCCCATTGAGCACAACGTGGATGAAATTCGCGGGCTCAGGCAGCGTCAGCGCGCTATTGAGCGCGAGTTCCGGACGCACGGCGAGCGGAGTGGGGCCGGCATTGTAGTGGCAACCGATGCAAACGCTGGCATAAAGACGGGCGTCGGGATCGTACTCCCACGTACTGCCGAGGCCGGACTTCGTCAGCGCTTCTTTCACCGTCGCATCGATCGCGCTTGTACGACTGGCCGCATGGTCGAGGTCCGCGAAATAGATCGCTTCGGCGCGGACATCGGAGTCAGGTACCGCCGAAAGACCGGCATGAACGACCGGAGACATCGGACCGGCGGTAACCCCATGAAGCGGGGCCACGCCGCTGCGCAAGTAACTGAAAAGTTCATCCTCGGTCCACGGTACGGGCGAGGGATTAGCATCCGTCAGGGCAGGTGCAATCCAGTTATCGACTATGGCACCTGCATAGGCATCCCCGCCCTTTTCGGCGCCAAGCATGTTGCGTGGCGTGTGACAATCGCCGCAATGACTAAGGCCTTCTGCCAAGTAGGCGCCGCGATTCCACTGGGCACTTTTCAATGCGTCCGGTTGATAGCGGCCGCTTCTGAAGAATAGGATTTTCCAGCCTTCCTGCAGAAAGCGGATGTTGAATGGGAATGGAATTGTGTTATCCGGCGCCTCGGCCCTGACTGCCGGCTGCGTCATTATATAAGCGTAGATTGCTTTGACATCGTCGTCCGAAACCTTGGTGAAGTGATCGTATGGGAATACCGGGAATAGGTGCGATCCGTCCCGCGAAACTCCCTCGCGCATCGCGCGGGTGAATGCCTCCAATGACCAGCGGCCGATTCCCGTCTCTGGTTCTGGTGTGATGTTCGGCGAATAAATCGTTCCGAACGGTGTGCGCAGTGCAAGTCCGCCGGCCAACGGTGGTCCGCCCTGCCGGGTATGGCACGCCGCACAGTATCCGGCACCGGCGAGGACCTCACCCTTTGCGATCAATTCGGGGGGAAAGTTGGTCTTGTCCGGCGGATCGACGGTCGCGATGGCCGGGCGCCACGCAAGCGCGAGAAACACGAGCAGACACGCCATTCCTAGGGACCCGGCGCCGATGGCAATGCGTTTAAGCATGAAGCACCATCAAAGACATGCCGCCTGTTGGCTACGAGCCTCGGCAGTATCAGCAGCTCTCGCTCGTAACCGATAACTGCGGCGGGACCCTGAACGATCGAGCCCGGAGGAGCCCCCACGACCCGTTCCACAACTGTACCAAATGCGCCGGCGAATCAATTAGACGAAAGTGTCGCCAATACATCGGCGTCAATGAACGCCCAGCACGGCGACCATGCGCCATTCACCGGCACACCTCACAACGCCGCTGTGGCTGCACTTGATAGAGTTTTTGACGCCCATCGCTTGTCTCTTGAGAAACGCCGCCGCGGAGCCACTCGCACTCGAGTAACTCCGAATGCTTGGTAACAGCCGACGACCGTCACGTCAAATGACTCCTGGTTATCGGCGACACCATCGTCCAATAGCACCGCGTTCGGCCTCGTGGCATCTGTAAATCGGGCTAGCTGCCGAGCCGGCTCGACATTCGGCCCGCGGTGAACTCCGACGCTCGCGGAACCGACAGGACGAGGCTCCCAATGGAAAGGAGCATGGCTGGAAGTTACGCGACTCAATTTCGCGAAAAGATTAGGGAAGCATGCAATCATCCCGAATTTGACGTAGACCCTTGGCCACGTTAGGTACTTCTACGATTGATGGGGAATTTCCATACCCAAGTTCAGGAGACACATTCACCAATAGCTAAGACTAAAAGAACCAATCCAAATCCGGCAAAAGGATTTTTATCATGTCGTGATTCGGATGTGCAAGGGTTTGGCTTACCGATTAGGCCACTTTCATCGCTCTTGTCATTACTGCTTTAGCAGCCATCGCTATTCGCTTTTTTACGTGGCGCACGACTCAATTCACTAAATTACAAACTAAAACAGTGAGAGCTCTTGAGGGCGACCGTGTCGATGTGCGCTTCGGGAAAATAGTAAAGCGCGATTCTGAGTGGGACATTGTTATTAGCGTCGCAATTCTGGACACGCGGCGGCTTACGTAGAGAGCATGAGGGTTATTTTTAATGACAAAGATAGCTCACAACAACCCCGGAAATATGAAGGTGCGAACCGACGCAATATCAGGGACGTTCATTCTGCGATCAAGGGTCCTACGACATGGAGCCCTGGCCCTCCTTTCAAATTTGCGAGAGCGACAACTCCATTCTGTTATGGGTACGTTCGTTATGAGGTCACCTTTGGCCACAAATGGGCCTCTAGATTCTCTATCCAAGTTTTTCCAGACAGAGCCGACCTCGAACGCTGCCCAAGTGTTGGACCACGTGAATATCGCGAGGAGACAGAAGGCTGGGAAGAAAACGAGTCGAATGCCGGACTGTCGCAGCCACCTGAATAGCAGTCGTTTCTAAGTACTTTCAGATTTGAGATATTCGCCTAGGGAACGCAAGCGGGCACTGGTGCGGCCCGGATCGCGGCAGGCGGGCAGCGGCTTGCAACCCCGATTTTGTGCATCCCTATTTATTAGCCAAAAATCGGCCATGCTCCGCCATCATTCCACTAAATCTTTGATTTCAGGGCGCCCCCACGGGGACGGGAAGCTTTGTTCCAAAAACCGCAGAAAACGACCCCATTCGAACCAGCGTCTAACCCATTTTAGACACATTTTAGACGCCCCTCTTGCCTCTGAAAAGACCGTCTTCTATCTGCAGGCCGTGGTCCGGTTTAAAGGGAGTATTGCGAAACAGTCCCATCCCTGCAATTCCCGTTGTGCTGCTCAGACCACATTTTCCTCTTCTAAGAAACAGCAGCACCGAGCGGCCCCCGGGGTTTCGTAAGGAAAGCTGTGGCTGGCGCGGCCGCCGATAGCCGATTTTGTACCTAGTCTTATGTTGAGCACGCTGGT
>DASPOR010000139.1 GCA_035625915.1 Alphaproteobacteria bacterium
CGCATTGCCGGCGTCACTTTGTCGAAGACCGTCGGCGCGATGAACAATCCGGCGGAGAGCGACGGATCGGCGGGCTTGCCTCCGCCCGTGAGCAGTTCTGCGCCTTCTTCCTTGGCTGATTCAATAAAGCCCATGATACGCTCGAATTGGCGTTGCGAGACGATCGGCCCGACGGCGTTCTGCTTGAGCCAGGGCACGCCGACCGGAAGTGCCTCGGCGAGCGACACGAGTTCCGCAACCACGCTTTTGTGCAGCGATGAGTGAACGAACACGCGCGAAGTTGAACTGCACGATTGTCCCTGTCGGTTCATATTCATGCCCTTGATGGCGGCCATGGCCGCCTTCCTGGGATCGGCGTCGGGGAAGATCACGATCGGATTCTTGCCACCGAGTTCGAGGCTGACCCGTTTGAGAGCCGCTGCCGCCTCTTGCGCGATGGCGCGGCCGGTGGGCACCGATCCGACAAAGCCGATGCGCCTCACATGCGGATGGCGCACAAGCGCGGCACCGATTTCGCCGCCGCCGGTGATGATGTTGACCACGCCCGCGGGGAAGATCCCGTCGCACAATTCACCAAGGCGCAAGCTCGAGAGCGGCGCCTGCTCTGAACCCTTGATCACCACAGTATTGCCGGCCGCGAGTGGCGCTGCCGCCTTCTCAGCGCAAAATCGAAACGGATGATTGAACGGATTGATCTTCGCCACGACACCAAACGGCTGCCGGCGTGTGAGGTTGAGATGGCGATCGCCTTGCGAGAATGTCTCTCCCTTGATTTCGCTCACCAAGGCGGCGCAATAGCGCAGCCAATCCACGGTCCAAATCATGTCGTCGCGCATGCCGACGATCGCGTTGCCGGAATCGACGGCGTCGAGCAGTGCGAGCTCGTCAGCGTTCTCTTCGATGGCGTTGGCCAGACGTTGAAGGCAGCGGGCGCGCTCTTTGATCGGAACGCGCGACCACTCGCTAAAGGCCGCCTTTGCAGCCTCAGCCGCTCTATCGACATCCGCCCCGCCCGCGCTCGGAACGTCGGCAAGCTTCTCCATGTTCGACGGATTGATGGAGGCAAAGGACTGACCCTCAATCGGGGAAATCCATCGACCGCCGATATAGAGGCCGCGCGGAGCGAAATTGAGCGTCGGAGAATGCATCGGTTATTCCGTAGGGTCGGGAACGATTGCAGCACGCAGCACGCTACGCTCGGAAGCTTTCTTGAAAGCAGCGTTGAGCTCCTTCAAAGCGAATTTGGAGTCGACGATCTCCTTGAACGGGAACCGCTCGCGGTTCGACCTCACGAAATCGAGCGCCTGGATCAGATGCCGTGGATGATAGTTGTGAATCCCACGCATCGTGACCCAGCGCTTGACCAGCATATTGGCATCGATCGTGACATTGGCGTCAGGGTTGACCAAACCTCCAAGCACGTAGCGGCCGCCGGTTCTGAGCATCTGCAAACCCTGCGGGATGACTTCCGGCACCCCGCAAACCTCGATCACCGCGTCGGCCCCGTCAGGGCGGCACAACTTGCGCACCTCGTCGATGACCGATTGTGCCGCTAGCGCTCCAACGTCGATGACGTGATCGGCGCCGAACTTTTTGGCGACTTTGAGCCGGCTGGCGACGGCATCGAGACCGATCACGCACCGCGCACCCCGGGCTTTTGCCATCGCGGCGCCGTACAGGCCAAGCAAGCCGAGCCCCTGAATGACCACGGCATCGCCCATTTGGATTTCGGCGGCTTGGGTCACCGACACCATCGTTGCCACGCCGCAATTGAGCGGTGTTGCCTCCTCGTCGCTGAGCTCTGGGGGAAGCTTTAGAATCCAGGTACCAGGCAGGATGTAGCAATACTCGGCGAACCCTCCGAGCAAATGCGGATCCGTTTCCGCGAGGTCGTGACCGTATTTGCGCACGCCATGACACTTCTGCGGCATGTCGAGGACTTCGCGGTAGTAGCACTGCCCGTCGAAGAAATATTCGCTCCAGGTGACGCGGTCGCCGACTCTGAGCGAATCACCTCGCATATCTTTGTCGATACCTTCACCCATTTCCTCGATGCTGCCGATGATCTCATGGCCAAGAATTCCCGGGCAGGGATTGGGTCGGCGGCCTTCGTAGGAATGAATGTCCGAGCGGCAGATCGTCGACATCGTCACCCGCACCAGAACTTCGCCGCGCTTGGCGGGACGTAACGGAAACTCCTTTAGAACGAAAGGGGTGTTGGGCGCTTGGTAAACAGCGGCCTTGGCGGTGCGCATGTCTGCTCCCGGTGGTTTCGACCGCGCCGGTCGACTATTCGACCCCGTTCAGCGCAAAATCGAACATATCGTAGTTGTAAAGCGGCCCCGCCTTCGCTCGCTTGCGATAGACCGCATTGAGCGGCCGCGACAGCAGGAACGGAACCCTGCGCTCGGCGAGACCGCCGTGCGAACGCAGGCGCTGTCCCGCCAAAAGGCTCAGATCATGGTCCTCGCGCCGTGCGCCGAGGACCGTGTTGCGATCGCCGAAGACGGCGAAATCTCCCTCCCGATCGAGCGGAAGCTGAAACTGTTCGCACACGTGTCGCCTGTCGAGGACGAGTTCGACGCCCGGCAGCGAACGGCTGAACGCCATCATGGCCGCAACGTCGCCCGCCTTGCGCAAATGCACCCGTACGAACGAACCCAGCGCACCGTGATGGCGCACGAACGGATCGGCGATCGGGCAGATGACCCGCACCGATCTCGCACCAAAGTGCAAATTGAGTTCGTCCTCAAGATAAACGACATTCGCTGTCCCGTCGGTGGCCGACTTGTCGTTCATCCCATGGTCCGCCGTGATCGCCACTGTGGCACCGAGAGCGATGAGCTTTTTAACGACA
>DASPOR010000140.1 GCA_035625915.1 Alphaproteobacteria bacterium
CCCTAGAACCTGACCCTGAGCCCGGCCGAGATCGTGTGGCTCGTGAAGCTGCCCTGGAGCTGGGCGTCGTAGTTGATGATAATGCCGGCGCGCCCGGCGGAGATCGAGCCGCTGTTCGAAATCCCGCCGTTGACGGCGGCAGCAACGACAAGGATACCGAAGGCGTTTTTAGCCGTAATTGAGCCGTTGTTGACGAGGGAGCCAGCGATCGTTGTTTGTCCGGCCACAGCGATTGCTGTCTCGCCGCTGTTCACCGTGCCGTTGTTGACGATGCTGCCCGTGTGGGTCTGGCCGTCGTTGAAGACGATCGCCGAGACCGTCTGCCCCGCCGTGACCGTCGGGTTGGGGATCGGGTTGGGATTGGTGACGTTGCCGGCATGAGCGGCCGTACCGATCCCAACGGCGAGGGCGAGCGCCGAGGTCGTGGCGAGAAGGCGCTTGCCGAGTTGGGCGCGCGGGGGCATGCGGTGCGTCATGAACCGGTCCTTGTCTTGGCTCTCTTCGCGAAGTCTTTTGGAAAAGCGCGTTCGAGGCGTTGGATTGAGGGGGGTCTAATTTAGCTATTCTTTATTTAAGCCATTGCATTTACGTCGTTTTTCGAGGGGCACCGTGCCGCGCTGGGGCACCCGTGTCAAGAATCAAGTTGAATCTTTATGTGATGTACAACCGATCATGGAAACCTCATCCTTCGAGACGGTGCTGCGCACCTCCTCAGGATGAGGATGATAAAAATAAAAGGAATCCTCATGGTGAGGAGACTGCCGGCGCGCTTCGCGCGCCTTCTTGTGCGTCGCGCATAGAGGCGGCCGCTATGGCGGCCGCCGGGCAGCCGTCTCGAACCATGAGGGTGCGATCTCTTCATTCGTCATGCGCGGGCTTGACCCGCGCATCCACGCGTAGGGAATGGCGGCTTCAAGGACATGGATGCCCGGGTCAAGCCCGGGCATGACGGTGAAGGAAAGCGGAGGCAGCCGTCTCGAACCCTGAGGGGCGTACAAAGGGAGGTGGTTCGTGGAAATCGTTATCTTCGCGCGCTTTCACGCGCTGCCCGAGCGTGAGGCGGCGCTCGAGGCCGTCATCCTCGATGTTCTGACGCCCACCCGGGCGGAGGCTGGCTGCCTGGAGATCCACGCCTTCCACTCGATCCGGGACAGCCGTCTCTTCTATATCCATTCACGCTGGCGCGACGAAGCCGCGTTCGAGCTTCATGCGAGCCTGCCCCATACCGTGCGGTTCATTGAGCGGGCGGAAGCGTTGATCGATCACGAACTCGACGTGACGCGCGCAACACTCATTTCCTGAAGGCCTCCTGTTCCTTGAAGGCCGATTCATCGACCTTCTTTGTCGGGCAGCGCCTTGGCGAGAAGTCCAAGGAAACCGTCGATGGTCGCGGGATCGATCCAACAGAGCACGGCGACGATATCGTGGCTTGGATCGACCCATACGAGGTTGCCGCCGGACCCACTGGCGCCGTAGGCGTCCGCCGGAGCGCTCGGATAAAGCTTCCGGCCGGTGTTGAGGATCCAGAAGAACCCATATTGCGGATTGAGCCGGGTCGGGGTCGTGGCCTGCCGGATCCAAGCCTCGCTGATGAGCTGGCCTGTACCCCAACGGCCCCGGCGGAGTGCGAGCAAGCCAAGGCGCGCGTGATCCCGCGCATGCATGAAGACGCCACCGCCCCAATGGCCGCCGCCCGAGACGGATTCCATTCTCACCCCGTCGATCTCGACGAAAGAATTGCGGTAGCCATGCCAGCGCCACTCGGCCGAAGCCCCGATCGGCGCCATGACCGCCTCGCGGAAGACCTCGGGGAGTGGTCGCCGAAATCGCTGAAGGAGTGCCAGGGCCAGGCGATTGACGCGAATATCGTTGTACTCCCAGTATTCCCCCGGCTCGCGCAATTCCCTGGCCGTTCCCTTCTTGGCGCTCGCCTCGTTGCCGAGGTCGCGATTGCGGTCGATGAGGTCGGGTTTATCCCACAGGGTCCCCTCCCACTCCGAGGTCTGCTCGAGAAGATGGCGCCAAGTGATCTTGGCGTTGTGGGGTGGATCGAACCCGCCGTCGTCGACGAGCCGAGCCACCTTCTCGTCGAGATCTCGAATCAGGCCACGCTCGACGGCGATTCCGGCGAGGAGACCGAGGTAGCTTTTCGCGATACTGAAGCTCATGTCGACGCGTCCGGTGTCGCCCCATTCCGCGACAATCAGGCCGCGGTGGAGGACGAGCCCGTTGGGACCGCCGCGCGGGGCGACCGGTCCGATGATCTCGTTCCAGGGCGGCGGCTCGGAAAAGCCCCGCACGATTTCACTCTCGACATCGCGCGACCAAGGGGTTTCGCGCGACGCGGCGTAGGCCTTGGCGGCTTCGACTGCGGCGGGATCGAGCCCCGTCTCCCCGGCCTCGGCGCGCAGCCACGAACCGCCGTGGGGTGGGGGGACGTAAGTCTCATCGGCGATGGTCGGCATGGGCGTGACTTCCGATCTGCTCTCGAGCAGCGCTCATGAGCAGTGCCGATCCTCGCACGGGATCGCATTGGCCGACAGCGTAAAGTCGTCCGGCGCCTACAACTTCGATCCAGCGCCTACAACTTCGATAACGTGTCGATCGTCTGGATCGCGGCCGGACCGCCCAGCACCATGAAGAGGGACGGCAGGATGAAAAGGATCATCGGCACGGTCATGGTGGCCGGTAGTTTCGCGGCCTTTTCTTCCGCACGCATGATCCGGTCGTCGCGGAACTCCGCGGAGAGGACGCGTAACGACTGCGCGAGCGGCGTGCCATAGCGCTCGGTCTGCATGAGGCTGTTCACGATGCTGCGGATTTCCGCCATCGTCGTGCGTTCGACCAGGTTGTTGAGCGCCTTTTGCCGATCGGGCAAGAAACCAAGCTCGAGGGATGCCAAGGAGAACTCGTCCGAGAGTTCCGGGCATGCATTGGCCATCTCGCGCCCAACCCGCGTCAACGCTGCATCGAGGCTCAGCCCCGCTTCGGCGCAAATGACCAGGAGGTCGAGCGCGTCCGGAAGGCCCTTGCGCATTTTAATCACGCGCTTTTTGGTTGCATTACTCAGGTAAATGTCCGTGGCATAAAGTCCGACGATGAATCCGCCGCAGAGGATCAGGGCGCGAATTCCGGGATTGAGCGAGTCCTTATCCATCAGGTTCAGCATGAGCATGGCGTAGCCGCCCAAAACGAACGGCATGGCGAGCTTGCAGAAAAGATAGACGATGACTGCGTCCTTCGACCGCTTGCCCGCGCGTGCGAGTTTCAAGGCAATACGTTCGGAATGCTGGCCGCGAATAAGGTTGAAGCGCATCACGATGCGCCTGGCCAGGCCGATACCTGACTCGCGAAGATCGCTGCGCGTGCCGTGGCCGCGGTTCACGCGCAGGTTTGCCCTGAGAGCATCCCGGCGGCCCTCGAGCGCTCTGACGCGCGCGGTAAAGGGATCGCGCACGACGAGGCCGTGCCAGATGGCGAGCAGCACGAGAAACGCCGCCGCGGCTGCCGCGAAGGCGAGGAAGTCGTCGAACGGAATGCCGAAGAAGAAGGGCGCGTTCATATCTCGAACCTCGCCATCTTGAACATGATGCCAATCCCCGTCAGGAGCGAGGAGCAGGCCATGAAAAGGACCAATCGGCCTTTGGGATGGTGGATGAGCACCATCGCATAGTCGGGGTTGACCAGGAGGAGTGCGCCGAAAATGATGAATGGCAGCGAGCCGAGGATCATGGCGCTTGCGCGCGCCTCCGCGCACATCGCCCGGATCTTCTTCCTCATCTGCTTGCGCCGGCGCAGGATGTTCGCGAGGTTCTCGAGGGTTTCCGCGAGATTGCCGCCGGTTTCCTGCTGGACCGAAAGGCTGATGATGAAGAACCGGAACTCAGGTGTGTCGAGCCGTGGGACAGCCGCCCACAGGGCCTGATCGAGGGTCGCCCCGAAGGTGAAGGAGTCGGCGATACGGCGGAATTCGACCCCGACAGGATCCGCCATTTCGACCCCCACCGACTTGATCGCCTCCGTCACCGGCAGGCCCGATTTGAGGCTTCGCACGATAAGCTCGATCGCCTCCGGGAACGTGTTCGTGAACTGCTTGAGCCGGCGTTCCGCGAGAAAGCCGACCACGAGATAGGGCAGGCCCAGGCCGAGTGCGACACCGAAGAGCGTGCCGACGACTGCCGGCAGGTCGAAAATGACGGAGAGAACCAGGTAGGTCATGACGCCGACCAACCCGCAAGCGAGTACGTACTCGCCGAGCGAAATGCGCTTTCCCGTTCTCGCCAGGCGTTCGCGCAACTTCTCGGGATTTGGCATTATTCGCTTGATAAGCCTGTCAAAACCGCGAATAGAGCTGTCCGAGCCGTCGATCCGGACCGTGATTTTCGACGACGCGGTGGCAAGCGTTGGGCCCTTCTGCGTGCGCTCGAGCCGGCGCATGATCCGCTTGCGCTCGAGATTGAACGAACTGGCGATGCCCAGGAACAGGAGCACCACGGCGGCGGCCCCGCCGAGGCTCACAACCGTGGTCACCGCATCGAAATCGCTGAATAATTCGTTCATGCCAAGGCCTCAACGAGCGGTTTGTCGAGCCCGAAATACGCGGCCTTGGGCGTGAAGTGCGGCCGCAGGCCCGAGGATTTATATTTGCCGATGAGCTTCCCGTCGGGCCCTTCGCCTTCAACTTCGTAATGGAAGAGGTCCTGCGTGGTGATGACGTCGCCTTCCATGCCGACGACTTCCATGATGTGGGTGATTCGCCGCACGCCGTCGCGCATGCGGCTCACCTGCACGATCATGTCGAGTGCGGCGGCGATCTGGGTTCGAATGGCCTTGGAGGGCAGGTTGATGCCCGCCATGCCGACCATGTTCTCAAGTCGTGTCAGCGCCTCGCGGGGGCGGTTGGCGTGGATCGTCCCGAGGCTTCCTTCATGGCCCGTGTTCATGGCCTGCAGCATGTCGACCGCTTCGGAGCCGCGCACCTCGCCGAGGATGATACGGTCGGGGCGCATACGCAGCGAGTTCTTGACCAGCTCGCGCATTGTGATTTCGCCCTGGCCCTCGATATTCGCCGGCCTGGTTTCGAGCCGGACGACGTGAGGCTGCTGAAGTTGAAGTTCCGCCGCGTCCTCGATGGTCACGATGCGCTCGCCGGCGTCGATCATTTGGCTGATTGCATTGAGGAGCGTGGTCTTGCCCGAACCCGTACCGCCCGAGATCAGGATGTTGAGCCGGGAACGGCCGCCGATCTTCAGCACGGTCGCCATCTGCGGCGAGATGTTGCCCTGACGCATCATCACGTCGAGCGTAATCTTTTTCTTTGAGAATTTGCGGATTGAGACCGAAGGCCCGTCGATCGCGAGCGGGGGGATGATGATGTTGACGCGGCTGCCGTCGAGCAGGCGCGCGTCGCACAGCGGACTCGATTCGTCGATCCGCCGGCCGATCCTAGAGACGATACGGGTGGCGATATTCATGACGTGGCTGTCGTCGCGAAACCGCACGCCGGTCAATTCGAGCTTGCCGCCGCGCTCGATATAGACCTGCTGCGGCCCGTTGACCATGATATCGGTGATCGATTCATCGGCGAGGAGCGGTTCGAGCGGACCCAGCCCGAGCATGTCATTGAGCAGTTTCGTGACGAGATCGCGCTGCTCGAGCGCGTTGAGCTGCATTTTTTCTTCGAAGATGATTTCGGCGACGATCTCGCCGAGTTGGCGTCCGAGTTCATCGCGGGGCAAAGCGGAGGCGGCGGCGATATCGACGCGAGAGAGCAACTTGGGTTGAATGTGCTCCTTCGCGATGTCGATCGGACTGCGCGGTGTCGGTGGTGCTGCGACCGGCTCGGCGACGTGGGGCAGGGGTCCGCCCGACACTTCGGTGGCGGCGGCCGGTTTCTGGGCCTCGTTGGTCAGTGCAGCGATCACAGCCCGCTCTTCCGCCGGGCTCGGTTTGGCGCCGTTTTCTTCAATGTACGATTTGACGACGGACTGTATGAGTTCGGTAAGCTCAGCACGCGTGAGACGCTTTGCGTCGGCCGCAGGTAGCAGGTTGCGTACAACGGTCGCGAGCTTGCCTTTGGCTTCGAGCACCCAAGGCGAGGCGGCCGGCGACGTCGCCGGTTGCGCTGTGGCGCCCGACCCGTTATTTGCGGCCGCGCCGGGCTCGACAAGCCGAAGCGGTGGGGCGGCTTCGCTGGTGCGTCGTCCGAACACAGCGAGTCCTTAGCTCGAGCTTGGCTTGATGCCCGCTAGCAAGCGCGCAAAAAAGCTCGGCTTCTTGCCCTTCGATTTGCCGAGTGCCTGGGCGAGACCCTTGAGGGACGCGGTCGCCTTGCTGCTTGGGGCGGCGACGGCGAGCGGCTTGCCGCCATTGAGCGCCCTGGCGACACCGGAGCTGTCCTCCGGAATCACGGTGCCGAGACTCGTGCCAATCGCCTTCTCCACCTCGGCTTTCGGCAACTCGCCCTTCTTGGCGGCTCCGACGCGGTTGGCGACGATCATGATCTTTGCCGTGGGCGCATTGGCCTTGGCGAATGCCTTTAGGCGGCTCGCGTCGCGCAGGCCCACGAGCGAGAAATCCGTAACGATCAGGATCGTGTTGGCCTCGCCCATGCCTTGCCGCAAGAGGTCGATATTGCTTCGAGGCAAATCCATGACGACGCGGGCGAAGTCGTGGCGGAGTTCCTTGGCGAGCAGCTCGATCGCACCCGGACGCGCCATGGTCGGTATGTCGAACGCCTCCTCGGCGCAGAGAAGAAAGAGGTTATTCCCGAGATTCGAAGCGGCGCTCGCGACGAACAGGCCGTCGATGCGATCGGGATTTTCAAGCACCTCGCAAAGGCCGCGGCTCGGCTCGACGTCGAGGGCCAGTGCGGCCGCACCGTTATGAAGGTCGAAATCGACGACCATGGTGCGTTTCTGCTCGTCATTCGCAAAAAACCAGCCCAAGTTCGTTGCGACGGTCGTAGCCCCCACGCCACCCCGCGCGCCGACGACGGCAACGACCTCGCAAGCCAGGGCCGGCGCTTTTTCGGGCTCGGCCGCCGCCGCGGCGTTGCGCCGCCGCACGGTATTTAGTGCAGCCGAAATCATTTCGCTGGTCACCGGCTTGACCAGGTAGTCGGCGACGCCGGCAGAGCGCAGGGTGCGATAAAGCTCGACGTCATTGAGCTCGCCGAGTGCAATCAAGGACGTTCCCGGCGCGCAAACCTCGGCAAGCCGATCGAGTTCGGACATTGGATCGCCGGAACCCGATAGATCGACGACGAGGTAACGCGCCGATGGGTCTTCGGCTAGATGTGCGATCGCCTGCTCGACACCGCCAAGCACGACCGAAGTCGTAGGCCAATCCGCGCCGAGTGCGCCTGCAAGGGCCGCGCGCGTGTCGTCGTCATGCACGAAGGCTGCAAGCGGCGCCGTATCGGCCTGTCCGACCGCCGTTTTCTTGTCGCCACGCACAGGAGAAAGGGCATTCAATTTCCACCTCCGCCGCTATAGAGCTTCGGCAATTCGGGCTTGAGCGATTTCGAGACATCGCCGTTGCGGTAGTGCTCGATGCCGGTAGCACCGTAATCGCCATCGGCACCGCCTTCGGACGAGCCGCGAACGAGTTCCGCCGGATTTGCAACCATCAGGCCGAAATTCGTGTTTGTGGCACACCCATAGTTGCTCGCCGGCACATTGGTGAAATCGTCGGCTTCCGGCTTGGTCCAGTCGGGGCAGGCCGGCGGGGTCACGACATAGCGGCCAAGCGTCACCACGACCGCGTTTGGCGAGAGCGCGCCGTCGACGCTCGGACGGGACGCCACGGTGGCCGGTGCGCGCATCTTGTGAAGTAGTTTGGAAACGGCATCGAGCCGCTTTTCGGCCAGCTGGTCGGCCGCTTTGTCGCTCGCCTTCGGGCCGGCATCCAGGGTCAACTGGTCGCCATAGCCGAAATTGACCTGCGAGAGGAAGTCAGCGAGCTTGCGGTCCTCGCCGGTTTGCGGATTTGCGGTACCCGGCGCGAATTCGACCTTGTGCACCATGGTCACGAAATCCACGCGGTTTTCCTTGGGCGCTTCGGTCGGCGTCCAACGCTCCGTGTCCTGACAGCCCGTAACGAGCAACGCAGCCGCAAGGAGGAGCGGGAAGAACAGCATCATTGAATCGCGCGGCAACATCATCTCTGCTCCTAGTTGAGGCTGAATCCGGCCGGGCCGATGAGCTTATTTCCATCGACATCCCCCGTTGGCGCGGTGCCGCCGACAGGTTCGGTCGGGCGCACGTTGCGGCCGCGCAGGATGCGATCGACGTCGTTGGGCGGTGTGTAGCCGCTATTCGGCCCCTGGAGGCGACGGTCGGAGACCGGCTTCACGAGATAGGGCGTCACGAGGATCACAAGTTCGCTTTCATTGCGCTGGAAACTGTCGGAGCGAAACAAGGCGCCGAGTACCGGCAGTTCGCCGAGCCCCGGAACCTTGTTGAGCGTGTCGGTGATGTTGTTCTGCAGCAGTCCGCCGATTGCGAAACTCTGTCCGCTGCCGAGTTCGACGGTCGTTTCCGCGCGCCTGGTCGAGAGCGCCGGAATCGTGAAGCCCGAGATTTGCACGGCACCCGTGTTCGAAAGCTGGCTCACTTCCGGGCGCACGCGCAGGCTGATGCGCCCACTTTCGAGCACGACGGGCGTAAAGGCGAGGGCCACGCCGAACGGCTTGAATTCGACCGTGACCTGGTTGGTGTTTTGCGGCACCACGATCGGGAATTCGCCGCCCGCCAGGAAGCTCGCGGTCTCGCCGGACATGGCGGTGAGGTTCGGCTCGGCGAGAATGTTGACGAGGCCATTCTGGTCGAGTGCGTCGATCACGCTGTTGACGTTGACGTCGGGCGTATTGACGCCGAAGAGATAGCTGTTCGTCGGCACGCCGGACGGCCCGACGTTGCGGGTAATGAAGTTCCCCGTCGTCGTGGTGGCCCCGGAAGTCGTCATGAGCGGGATCGTCGTCGCCGGCGTGCCGGTCGCAAGTCCGAAGGCGAAGCTGCCGACGCGGCCGATTGCATCCCAGTTGATTCCGAGCTGCTTGATGATGTTGCGTTGAACCTCGGCGACGCGCACGCGCAGATTGACCTGGTTGGGTTGATCAATCGTGATGTGGTTGACGATTTCCTTGTCGTCGGTCACGAACGGCCGTGCGATCCGCTTTGCTTCCTCCGCCTCGAGCGGAGAGTTGACGCTGCCGACCAGCACGAGCGAGCCGTTGACAGCCTCCACATCGACCGAGCTGTTCGGTAGCATCTGGTTAAGGGCGAGCTGAATTCTTCCAACATCGCGCTTCACGGAGATCGGCCGGTTGAAGAGCACGTGATCCTGGCTATCCACCGCGTACAAAGACGTCTCGCCCGGCTGCTTGGCGAAGAGGTAGATGAGCTTGGGCGATTTCACCTTGACGTCGGCGATCTCGGGATCGGCGACGAACACCGTGTCCGCATTGTGATCGAGGCGGATGAGGGTGCCCTTGTTGACCCCAAGCTCGATGGGCGCGCCCGTCGGCGGCACCATCTGTTGTGCAAGGCTCGTACCTGCCGCACCCGTGAGCGCTAGGGCGATCGCGAAGATGAGAGCGGCGAAAACGCGGGGCGCGGACATCAGTTGACTCCTGTCGAGGCTTGCACGGGCTTTGGCGCCCCTTCAGCCGTTGCGGCGGGGGGTGGGGTGGGTGCTGAAGGCGCATGGCCGCCGCTCGCCGCCTCGCCGCGGAGAATCGTCACGACAGGCGGGGCATTCGGCAAACTCGAGTGAGTGCCCGGCTTGGCGATGAGCGGGCTCACGTCGCTGTCCCACGTGTGGCTGACCGAGGAGGGGCCGCGCAGCCGCGCATCGAAATCGTTGTCGCCCTGGTGCGCCAGGCTGCGCAAGCTGAGGGAGAGCTTGCCAAGCTCGGCGGCGACGTCAATAACCTCGACCTGCTTCGGCGTCACCTCGAAAGTGATGGTCTTGGCGAGCAGGGGCTTATTGTCCTGATCGTTCGTCGTCTGATCGACCGCCAGAACGCGCACATCGGTCAGGACGGTCTCGCTGGCCTGGCGCGGCATGGCGTTCGGGTTGTCATCGTCCTTGAGGGCGTGCGCCAGGATGAGATCGACCCGGTCGCCGGGGAAGACGAGCCCCGCGACGCCCGAAGTCGCCGTCACCGGCACCGAGACGGCGCGCATGCCGGGTTCGAGAACGGCTGCGAGAAATCCCCGGTCGCCCGGCTTGATAAAGCGGCCCTGCGTGACTGGCTCGCCCGCGGCGATGCGAAGGCGGACCACGGCGCCAACGAGCGCCTGGGGGGTCTCGTTATCCTTAGTAAGGTAATTGTCGCTCAGCTCATCGCTGGGCCAGGGCTGCCAGCGCAGATCTTCAACGCGGATGAAGCTGCCGGTCGGCAGATCCTTGGCCGCCACCAGAACGTACGGCGCTTCCTTCGCGGGTTTCTTTTCCGCATCGAGCGCCGCTCGCTGCTCGGCAAGCCAATTCCGCGCGACATGCGCCGTGCCGAGGGCTATGACGATGGCGAGTGCCGCAAAAATGAATACGCGTGGCTTCATGACAATCCCTCACGATGCGGATCACACGCTAAGACCTGCCGCCTAATTTTTCGTTAGTTTCCAGCTAACAAAAAATGAATGGCGACATAGGCCGCGCCGGCGGTGATCGCGATGCCGTAGGGTACTGGAACGGAGCCGGTCGTCTCGATCGGCACGCCTGAGGCAAGTTTGAGATGGCGCCCGACACGGACCAGCCAGACCACGGCTGCGAGAGCGCCTCCCGCCATTCCCATGACGATGAGAAAAGGAAAAATGTAGCTCGTGCCGGCCCAGAGGGAGGCAGCACCAAGGAATTTAACGTCGCCCCCGCCCGCGATGCCTTGCGAGAAGACGGCGATCCCGGCGACGAACAGGATGGCGCCGATGAGCAGAGCGCCGGGCCAGTCGATCGGTGCGGCACTCGCCAGCACATGGGCCGGATAGAGCAGGAGCACGCCGAGACTCACGGCGTTGGGAATTCGAAAATACAGTGCATCGGAATAAGCGGCCCAGCCGGCGAGGCCGAGAAAGCTCAAAACAATGAATTGATCGAGGGAAAAGAAGCCGAGCATGGCGCGTTACCTTTCTCCATGCGGCAGTTGCTTGCGGTCGACCGCACTCGGCTACCGTACATTATCTGCGAGTGGCGGTGCTCGCACGGGGGCGGGGTGGTTCCCATGCCCACTCCGCTGTTCCCGTGCCCCGCCCGTCCTGGCGGGGAACGACCGAAACCCCCGGGCGATTAGAGGTTATTCGCGACTGTGGTGAAGGTCGTCGTGAGGTTGGTGCCGACGGTCTTGATGACGCCGACGGCGGCGACGGAGATGAGCGCCGCGATAAGACCGTATTCAACGGCCGTCGCGCCCGACTCATCCTTCAGCAGGCTTTTGATCATCTTGAGCATAGCGAAGTACTCCCTTGCCAAGTGAAGCTAACGGGGACATTTGGCGCCAAAACATTTAACAAGCGGTTAAGTTTCGAAATAAAATGCAATATAAAAATCAAGACTCCAAGTATTATAAAATGCATCTAGAATAAAACATTCATTTTCGAAAAATACAGTCTGGTTTTATCTAAAATTTTAGGAGTATATTCAGTTCGATTGCTGGCGATGCGCCGCAGCGGTGCGGTCAGGAGGTTCGGAACCGCTGCGGCGGACAAACGAAACGGCCCGCACGGATTGAGCCGCTCGCAAGTTTGGCGGCAAATATTGGGGAAGGCCGCACGTCCCGGCTATCCCTTTGGGTTGCCATGCATATGTTTTAATTATCTTATTGGCATGCGAGCATGCGAAATCCCATCGACAAATGCGGGATGAAATGATCGAATGCGCGCCACGTGACGCGCGCCCAGACGCGCGCCGCCATATGCGCAATCGAGATTTCCGGAGGAGTTCGATGATTCAACTTTATACGGCGGGAACCGGCAACGGACGCCGGGCGACGATCATGCTCGAGGAGTGCAAGCTCGCCTACAAGGCGCACATCATTGAAATCGGGAAGGGTGCGAACAAGCCGGCCGAATTCCTAAAGATCAATCCGCACGGCACGGTGCCGGTGATCGTCGACCCGCCCGGCATCGGGCGGAAGACGGCGACCACGGTCAAGCAATCGGGGGCCATCCTCTTCTATCTCGCGGAGAAGGCCGGAAAGTTCGTTCCGAAGGCGGCGGCGGCACGCGCGCTCACCGTTCAATGGACGATGGCCGCCTTGACCGACCTCGCACCCGCCAGCACGAGCATTTTCCTCTCCACCGCCGTGATGCCGACCAAAGTGCCCGCGGTCGTCGGATTTTTCGAAAGCCGCTTCATCGAGCAATGCAAGGTCTTCGACGAACGTCTCGGCGAGGCGGACTACCTTGCGGGTGATGAGGCGACGATCGCCGACTTCGCACTCTATCCGGTGATCTTCGGCCGCCAGGCTCTCGTCGACAAAGCTCCAGGCCTGCAAAATCTCAAGCGCTGGGCGGCGACGATGGCGGCCCGGCCGGCGACGGCTGCAGCACTCAAGGTCGCGTGACCGCTCAGCGTCTTTAGACCTTCGTGGAAGTTGAGGCGGAGTGCGGGCGCCGAAACGATCCCGGCGCCGCACTTAGTACGCTATGCACTCCCGGGGCGGCTTCGGTCTCGGTAGGACGAGTGCGGGTGCGTCGCCGCCGTCAGTGCGCCATGAAGACCGGGACCGTCGATTCAGCCAAAATATGGCTGGTGGTGCCGCCGAAAATCATCTGACGCAAGCGGCTCTGGGTGTAGGCGCCCTTGATCAGGAGGTCTGCACCCCAATCGGCCGCCTCGGCGAGGACGGCTTCGCCCACGCTACGCTTCATCGCCTTTGCAACCTTCGCGGCGGCAGGGACTCCGTTTCTGAGGAGATAATTGGCCACGTCCTGTGGGGTCGGTCCCGGCACCCCGCCACCCTCGATCAAAAGCACTTGCACATCCTTGCTGCGAACGAGGAAGGGCATGGCAAATGCCATCGTGCGCGCGGTCTCGGTCGAACCGTTCCATGCCACGCAGACTCGCTCACCGAGCTTTTGCGGGGCGTTCGGCGGCGCGATCAGGAGGGGTCGGCCACTCTCGAACAATGCGGCTTCGAGCGTGCTCATCGCGGAGCTTGAGCCGCCGCGCGTGGGGCGGCCGACGGCGATCAGATCGAAAACCCGACCGCGACTGCCGATCGTCGATTCGCCCTGAATCGTTTCCTCGTACCAGCCGGATGTCGGGCCGGGCTGCGGTGCAATACTAGGGCTGCGCGGCACGTTGTTTTGCCGCATGAACTCGTCGAAGGCCGCCCGCACGCGTTGGGCACGGGCCTGATCCTCGCGCTCGAAGCTTTCGATCAGGCCCGGGGTGGCGGCGACCAAGCCCTCAGCGCCCGCGGCGACGACGCCGGTCAATCCGGGGCGGACGTGAAGGCCCTCCATGTAGCTGCCGAAGACTCGCGCGGCGTGGAGTGTGGTTTGCAAAATCGACGGGAGGACCGGACTGTCCTCGAGCGGCAGAAGAATCGTTTTCATGATTGCGCCCCCGTGTTCTTCGTTTCTCGGTTC